>JAQYWA010000093.1 GCA_030145265.1 Desulfuromonas sp.
TCGGTGGGGTGATAGAGGTATGTGCTCATGGGCTGAGTTTCCTCGTTTAATAAAATAGCTGTCACTGCACACCTTTATAATAACGGCATATTCGTCCTGTTGTCCATCGGCATAAGCCCTTCCTTGCGCTCTCAACATGTCCCTTCTGCAGAACGAAAAAGAGCCGGCCCCCTTGCGGGAGCCGGCTCTTCACATTTCAGCTGGAAACAACCGGCTACAGACAGCCGTTGACGGCACTGCGTTTTTCTTCGTCCAAAGCCGGGGCCGGGTTGGCGTAGGTGTAAATGTTACCCTGGTAGTTCTTGAGCACCACCTGCTCGCCGAGGCTCTGCAGGTAATCGGGCAGAAGCGGGATCTTGCCGCCGCCGCCGGGGGCGTCGATGACGTAGGCCGGCACCCCCAGCCCCGAGGTGTGGCCGCGCAGGGCACGGACGATCTCGATCCCCTCCTCGACGCTGGTGCGGAAATGGTTGGTCCCCTGCACCATATCGGCCTGGTAGATGTAATAGGGCTTGACCCGGATCGCCAGCAGCTTCTGCATCAGCCGCTTCATCACCGCCGGATCGTCGTTGACCCCCCGCATCAGCACGGTCTGATTGCCGAGCGGGATACCGACATCGGCCAACCGGCCACAGGCCTTGGCCGATGTCTCGGTGATCTCGTCCGGGTGGTTGAAGTGGGTGTTGATGTAGAGCGGATGGTAGCGCCGCAGGATGCGCACCAGCGCCAGGGTGATCCGCTGCGGCAGCACTACCGGCACCCGGGTGCCGATGCGGATGATCTCGACGTGCGCAATCGCCCGCAGCTCCTTGAGAATCCACTCCAGGCGCTCGTCGCCGAGGAGCAGCGGATCACCGCCAGAAAGGATGACGTCACGGATCTCGGGGCGACTGCGGATATAGGTGATCCCCGCCTTGAGGGTCTGACGATCGATCACCATGCTTTCACCGCCGACCTTGCGCTTGCGGGTGCAGAAGCGGCAATACATGGCACACTCGGAACAGACCAGAAAGAGCACCCGATCGGGATAGCGATGGACCAGGTTGGACACCGGGCTCTGGTTCTCTTCATCGAGCGGGTCGTCCATGCAGACCGAATCGTGCAGTTCTTCTTCAGCGGGTACCGCCTGTTTCCAGATCGGGTCGCCGACCGATTTGATGAGGCTGAGATAGTAAGGGTTAACCCGCATCGGGTAGCGTTCAGCCACTTCTTTAAGGGGGCGCGGATCGACACCGAAACGACGGGTCAGATCGCCGGGACGGGTAATGCTTTCCTGCAACAGTTTCTGCCAGGTCTCCATCCTTTTCAGTCCTCCTTGAGTGCTGAAAAACGTTTGATGTACGTGAGACGGTCATCGCCGGGTTTGTAAAAATCACGAATCCGCGATTCTTCAGTGTATCCGGCCTGGTCGTAAAAACGGCGGGTGCGCTCGTAACTCCCCTGGGACGAGGTTTCCAGGCAAACCATGCGTGCCCCCTGTCTTTGCGCCTCGGTTTCGGCATGCTCCATCAGCTGCCGGCCGAGCCCCTTGCCCTGCACCGACGGGTCAGTGGCAATCCAGTAAATATCGTAATTGCCTTCGGTGAGCGGCACCGGCCCGTAGAGGATGTAGCCGGCCACCTGGCCATTGTCCTCGGCTACCGCCACTTGGTAATCCTGCTGGGTGTGGTCGTTGAGCACGATCCCGAGCAGCTCCACCGCCACCCCTACCTCTTCATCGGTAAATGCGTCGGTTGCTTCCAGAATGCGCACCAAGTCGGATACGTCGGTTGCTTTCAGTTTACGCACGAGCAGTCTCCTTGCGTTTCAGAGCGAGGTTGAGAATCCGGTCGATCAGCTTGGGATAGCTGATACCGGCGGCAGCGGCGCTGCGAGCCAGGCCGGCATCGGGCGAGAGGTCGGGGTTGGCGTTAATCTCGAGGATATAGGGGACGCCGTCGCGCAGGCGGATGTCGACCCGGGCGTAGTCGCGACAATCGAGCAGCTTGCAGGCGCGCAGAGCCACATCCCGCACCAACAGCGTCTCCTTGGCCTTAAGCGGCGCCGGGCAGACCGGCGCGGTCTGGGCGTACTCCTGAGAATCCTCCAGCCACTTGCCATCGTAGCTAACGATGGTGCGCTTAAGACCGGGCTTGAAAACGATCTCGGAAACCGGCAACGCTTCCATCGGCGCATTGCCGAGCACCGCGGCGTTGAGTTCACGCCCTTCGATGAACTCCTCGACCAGGGCGCCCTGGCGGTAGGTGTCGTGGACGTAGCGGATCCGCTTGGCCAGGGCCTTCTCGTTGGCGACGATGCTGTCGGCGGCAATCCCCAGCGAAGCATCCTCGAAGCGGGGCTTGACGATCAGCGGGTAAGTGAGGTTTTGGGTTTTGGGAAAAAGCTCACCCAGACGAACCAATACATAGCGGGGAGTCGGCAGACTGTGAGCCTGCAGCAGATCCTTGGTGCGGACCTTGTCCTGAGTCAGGCCGAGACCGAGCGGCGCAGTGCCGGTGTAGGCGACTCCGAGCAGGTCAAGCAGAGCCGCCACATGCAGCTCCTTGCGGCTGTCGCCCCAAAATCCCTCGCAGAGGTTGAACACCACCTCGGGGCGGGAAGCACGCAGCTCTTCGGCAAAGGCGATCATGTCGGCACCCAGCGGCACCAGCTTGATATTGTGACCTAGCGGGTGCAAAGCGGCCTTGACCGCGCGGGCTTCTTTTTCGGCGCCCTCTTCGGAAATACGGTCGAGGGACTCACCCTTGAACAGCTTGGGAGGAACCCGGTTAAAGCATACGGAGACGTTCATCTGAAACTCCCTGGTGCAGATTGAGACGTTCGCTTGCAGCGTCGACCACCGTAAGAATCATCTGCTCGTAGGATAGCCCTGCGGCCCGCGCTGCCTTGGGAAAGCAGCTGTTCTGCTCGGGGCGCGGCAGGATGCCGGGGAGTGGGTTCAGTTCGATGATGCTGGGCAGACCGCGCCCGTCGAGCCGCACGTCGATGCGGCACCAGTCACGACAGCCCATGGCAGAAAAAGCCTGCCGGCAGATCTCTTCGATGCGCTTCTGCAGCAGGGGCTCGAGACAAGCCGGGCAGGTAAAGATCTGCAGCGGATCTTCCTCTCTATCCCACAGCCACTTGGCTTCATAGGAATAGATCGGGTTGACCCCCGCAGGAAGAGTATCGAAATTGATCTCGACGATCGGCATCACCTGCAGTGATGAGCCGTTGCCGAACAGGGCCACGGTGAACTCCCGACCGGGGAGAAACTCTTCGACCAGAGCCGGCTGTCGGTAGGTTTCCAGCACCCACTCGACCTGGCGCACCAGCCCCTTGCGATCATGCACCAGGGCCTTGTCGGTGACCCCCTTGCTCGACCCCTCGAGGGTCGGCTTGACCATCAGCGGGTAGCGAAGCCGGGAAGGCAGCTCGGCCATCGACGACACCACCACGAAACGCGGAGTCGGGATGCGGTAATAACTGAGAATTTCCTTGGTACGCCGCTTGTCGAGGCAGTTGCCCAAGGTGACCGGATCGCTTCCGGTGTAGGGAATGCCGAGCATGTCGAGCATGGCCGGAATCTGGGCCTCGCGGCTGGCGCCGTTCAGACCTTCGGCGATATTGAAGACCAGCTCGGGCTGCAGCTGGCGACAGGTTTCAAAGACATCCAGGTCGGCATTGACCAGGGTGACCTGATGACAGGACGCCAGGGCAAACTCCACGGCCTTGATGGTGTGGATATCGTCCCATTCAGCATAGAGGTCGAGGGAATCGGGAGCAGGTCCGGAGGAAGGCTCCAGAGGAGGAGAGTCCTCGCTTTGGACGGACTCCTCCCTCTGATTGAAGGTAAGAGCGATGCGCATATTGAACCCCTTTAAAAAAGCCGTAAACAGAAATTAGCTCCACATAGGAGCTGCGCTGGCATTCTGTAGGTCCGGGTAGCCTGGCGGCTGTGGCTATAAAAAGGGGTTGCTTTTTATCGCTGTCGTCTTGCGCGTTCCCGGACGGAAATACGTTACGCTAACAATGCGTATATTCCCGTTTTATGCGCGTGTCAACAGAATTTTTCTGACAGCTTTTTAGCTAAGCATTTCAATGCCTTACACGGACGCATTCTGTCTTCCAACAACCCTTTGCAGGCCTATTTTTACTTTTCGCCCTCGAAAAACCTCGCGCCCCAAAGACCGGCAAAAAAGTGCCGGGCGTTGACCCCGAGCACCCGGTTTTTATACCCCCCTTCCTGCACCACCAGAATCGGCAGATCGAGCTTGCCGATCCGGCGGCCGATCTCGCTGAAGTCCTTAATCGACAGGCTCCAGGTTCCGGTCGGGTCCCCCTTGGCGGCATCGAGCCCAAGGCAGAGAACAAGGTACCGGGGAGCGAATTTTCTGACGCGCTTAAGTCCCTTATCCAAAGCCTTCAAGTAGCCTTCGCCGTTTTCCTCCTCCGGCAGGGGAATATTGAAGTTGAAGCCTGCGCCCTCCCCCTCCCCGGTTTCGTCGTCAAAACCGCTGAAATAAGGATAAGCAAAACGGGGGTGGCCATGAATCGAGACGGTCAGCACGTCGCTGCGCGTGTAGAAGATGGTCTGCTGACCGTTGCCGTGGTGGTAGTCGATGTCGAGGATGGCCACCTTGCCGAACCGGCTCAGGTAATGGGCGGCAGCCGCAGCGTTGTTGAAGTAGCAAAAGCCGCCGAAAGAACGGTATTCGGCATGATGCCCCGGGGGTCTTACCAGGGCGTAAGCGATACGGTACCCCTCAAGGATGCGGTCGGCGCAGGTCAGGGCGCAGTCGATGCCGCGCCTTGCTGCCAGCCAAGCCTGCTGATTCAAGGGGGTGAAGGTGTCGATGCAGTAGTAACCGGCCCGCACTGCCATCTCTTTGGGGGGGCGGGCCATATTGCGGATGGGGAAGACATAGGGATAGACCGACTTGCCCGCCTCCAGGGTTTTGCACATGCGCTTGAAGTAGTCGATATACTCGGCGGCATGCACCGTGCGAAGGTGCTTTTCAGGGAACTCCTGAACTTCCACCCGCTCGAAAATGGGCAGCATGTCGAGTTCCTTGAGGATGGAGCGGATGCGCACCGGCGATTCCACATAGCCGCGCTCGCGAACATGGTGGATGTCGTGCCGGTCGTTGACCACCAGGGCAATGCGCCCAAGCCGGCCGGTTGCCGGCTTGAGGGACGACGGCAATTCCTTCTTGCGGTAGCGCGGGGCACGCAGCAGCACCGGGTCGTCGCGAAAGGAGTCGACCACCGCATCGATGTAGTCGGCCGGGCAAAGATGGCCATAGCGGCGCTCCAGAATAGCGCGCACAATGGTCCGGGCCTTTTCGGCCGCAAGGGGAATGTTCTGACCGAGATCGTCAAAGACCAGGTAGGGGGGATTGTCGTCCCCCGGCTTTACCGGGGTTTCGTAGACGGTGCCCGCAATCGGGCAGGCGCCGTAGCTTTCGTAAAACCTGAGCCGGGCCTTATTCTGCTTGAGCGTTACGGGGTCGGCGCAGAGCGCCGGGTCGTCGGGAAGACATTCGAAAAAAATCCCGCACGCCCCGAGAATCAGGCTTTCCTCGCGGAGGTGCTCGTAAAGAGCCCCGCCGATGCCGCCCCCGGTGATGTTTTTAGCGGCGGAGATATAGTCAAGATAGCAGAACTTCAGGTTCGGCTCGAAAGAAAGGAGGGCAAACCCCTTGACCACGAAGCGGAGGTCCTCCGCCAGGTAAAGAATCGCGCGGAAGCGATGCTTCAGGGGGTTTCCCAGCAGCTCCGGGACTTTTGCGATGTCGGCGGGGTTCAGCGCGGGGAACTGCTCCCTGAGAATCTGCTGAACCTGGGCAATTGATGTCTGGTTAATGGAAGAGGTATCGTCGTAAATCCGCCGGATTCTGAACATGGCGCCCTCGGACAAGGATGGGGCATAAGCATCGAGTCGGCCCGGGAGGACCCCGGAGCACTCTGAGCAGGACGAGATATTTATAACTCCCCTCTGCTAATTGTCCAGCGCCGAAGAATTAAATAAAAAGACGGCTCCAGACCCTGTTCGAGGCCGGAGCCGTCTTTTTAAATCGACCTACGATGCCGTCAGCTGCCTGAAGACGATGCGATAAGGTCAGCAATCTTCTCGGCCATTACCGCATAGCCGCGGGCATTGGGATGAATCTGGTCGCTTTTAAACTCGCGGTCTTTCAACAAATCGGATAGCACCTCCCCCTCATACGGCAGCTGAAGGGCTTCGGCCATTTCTTCGTAAAGCGGATCAGTCGACAACAGCAGCCCCAGCTGCGGCACCCCGACCAGCACCACCTCGGCCCCGGATTCCCGGGCCAATTCGACCATCTGCTGCAGGTTCGCCGCCAGTTTTGTCCGGTCGTGCCGGCGCAGAAAATCGTTGCCGCCATGGCAGAGAATCACCAGGTCAGGCTGATACTCCTCCAGCAGCTCCGGCAACCTGGCCAGCCCGGCCGCCGACACCTCGCCGGGGATTCCCGCATTGATCACCTGGCGCTGCAGCAGCCGGGAAAGCACCGCCGGATACGACTCCTCTCCAGCGGCGCCGGTGCCGTAGGTAAGGCTGTCACCGAAAGCCAGGATAACCGCATCGGAATTCAATGGCATAAGGCGAGGGGATTTTTCGCAGCCCGCCAGAATCAGGGCCCAAAAAAACACCGCCAGAAATGGCCGTAAACGTCTCCAGGTCATGTTCTTACAATCCTCAATGTGATGCCAGCACCAAGCCACCGAGCAGGGCATCCTTGCCACGAAACCGGCAGTCGGTCTGGGAAAATTCCGTATCCCCTTACTTGGTCCCGAAAATCTTGTCGCCGGCATCGCCGAGCCCCGGCAGAATGTACCCCTGCTCGTTGAGCCGTTCATCAATCGAAGCCACGACGATATCCACGTCGGGATGAGCCTCCTGCAGGCGGGCAATCCCCTCTGGCGCCGCCACCAGGAACAACGCCTTGAAGCGACGGCAGCCTGATTTTTTCAACAGGTCAATGGCGGCGACCACACTGCCGCCGGTGGCCAGCATCGGGTCAAGCACCAGGGCGGTGCGGTCGGCCATCTTGCGGGTCATTTTCTGAAAATAACAGACCGGCTCCAAAGTCTCTTCGTTGCGATACAGGCCGATCACGCTGACCCGGGCGTTGGGGATCAGGTCGAGCACGCCATCCATCATGCCGAGCCCGGCCCGCAGGATCGGCACCACGGTCACTTTCTTGCCCTTGATCTGCTCCACCGACACCGGTCCGGCCCAGCCGGAAATCGAGTGCGGCTCGGTTTCCAGGTCCGCGGTCGCCTCGTAGGTCAGCAGGCGCGCCACCTCAGAAGCCAGCTCGCGAAAATCCTTGGTGCTGATATTCTTTTTACGCATCAGGCCCAGCTTGTGCCGAACCAGGGGGTGTTTCACTTCAACAACGGCCACCTTAACCTCCTTGGCAAACAGGTAATTCTGTGAAAGATGAACTGCTGAAGTTTACCAAGACCGGAGGGGAAGACAAAGCCCAAA
>JAQYWA010000094.1 GCA_030145265.1 Desulfuromonas sp.
CCGGATACCCTTGCCGAAGTCCGTCGGTTGCTGGCCCATCCGGCGTTCAATATCCGCAATCCCAACAAGGTCCGGTCCCTGATCGGCGTTTTCTGCCAGGGGAACCCGGCTCGCTTTCACGACCCTTGCGGGGAGGGCTACAGCTTTGCCGGCGACCAGGTGCTTACCCTCGATCCGTTCAACCCCCAGGTGGCGGCCCGTCTGCTCAGCGCCCTTAGCCGCTGGCGGCGTTTTGATCCGGTCCGTCAGGAACTGATGAAGGCGCAGCTGCGGCGCATCCTCGATGCGCCCGGACTGTCGCCGGACTGCTACGAAATCGCTTCGAAAAGCTTGGCGTAATTTCAGCTGGAAATATAGGTGAACGATGAATGATGAAGTACTGATTGTCGGTTGCGGCGATATCGGGCAGCGGGTGGCCCGGCTGCTTATGGCGTCCGGCCGCGACGTGACTGGTCTGATCCGCTCGGAGGAGAGCGCGGCACCCCTGGCCGAGGCCGGCATCCGCTCGCTGGTGGCCAATCTCAACGATCCCGATGACCTGCAGAAACTTCCCGGCGCTGGGGGCCTGGTCTTTTATTTTGCGCCACCCCCCGGGGGCGGCATCACCGATCCCAAGGTGCGCACCTTTTGCGCGGCGACGACCGGCGCCAATGCGCCGAAGCGGCTGGTTTACATCAGCACCAGCGGGGTGTACGGCGACTGCGGCGGCGCGCTGGTGACCGAGGAAACCCCGGCCAATCCGCAGACCTCTCGGGCCAAACGGCGCTACGATGCCGAGCAGACCCTGCAGCAGTGGGGAGAGGCTCAGGGGGTCGAGGTGATCATCCTGCGGGTCACCGGGATCTACGGTCCCGGTCGGATCCCGGTCTTCCGGCTGCAGGACGGGCATCCACTGCTGCGTCTCGAGGAGTCGCCGCCGACCAACCGGATTCATGCCGACGACTTCGCCCAGGTCTGCGTGGCCGCCGCCGAAAAGGGCGCAGCCGGGGAGATCTTCAACGTCAGCGATGGTCAGCCCGGCACCATGACCGAGTATTTCCTGGCCATCGCCGAATGGGTCGGACTGCCGCGTCCGCCGCAGATCTCCATGGATGAGGCTAAAAAGGTGATGACGCCACTGATGCTGTCGTACCTGACCGAGTCGCGGCGGATGGACAACCGCCGGATGCTGAGCCGGCTCGGCGTCAAGCTGCGCTACCCGACCCTGGCCGAGGGGCTCAAGGCAAGTCTGCCCCAGGGGTGAGCCGATGCGGCAGGTGCGCTTCACCCTGCACATTTCTGCGGATGAGGTGCTTCGTTATTATCGCGGGAGCGCTGCCATGGTGGCGGTAACCGCCACCGACGGTACCCGGCTGCGGTTTCCGGCCGGCAGTCTGCGCCGCTTCGTTACCCGCGAGGGGATTCACGGGCAATTTTTGATTCGGTTCGACGAAAATAACCGCCTGGTAGAGATCAAGCGAGTGGGCGGATAACCCTTTCTTGCTAACAAGTTACGCTGTATGGAAGGGTGAACAATATATGCGGTGTATACATTTTTTGTGTTAAATTTTTTTATTGTGTGGCATTCTGGAGCGCGCTGGGAGAGTGTTGGCGCTACCCGTTCGCCTGAAATGGCGGTGGATTTCGTCCTGGATTTGACTGAAACGGACAATTGCGGAAGCGGTTGCCCGTGTGACATTTGGATGCTGGAGGTCAAATGAAAACTTTGAAATTGATTCTTACATGTCTTTTTTCGGCGATCCTTCTGGCCAGCTCGCTGAGCTGGGCCGAAACCAAGCCCCGGGTTATTCCGCGCGACTGTATCGACTGTCATGACGAAGAAGGCAATGATCTTGCTGCCTTGGGAGCTGCCCACAAGGAGGTCGGTTGCCGTGGTTGCCATGTCGGCCATCCCCTGGAAGGGCGCAAGCCTTACTCAGACTGCAGCGAGTGTCATGACCCCGGCGATTCGCCCCATTACAATCTGACCGACTGCGCCTCCTGCCATAATCCCCATAAGCCGTTGGCTGTCGATTTTTCCAGCCTTGCCTCGGCCAAGACGGTTTGTGCTTCCTGCCACGCCGATCCGGTCAAAATCGAGGAAGGGATTGTCAATCCCCACGCCGAACTCGGTTGCAACGAGTGCCATCTGACCCACCGCGACATTCCCCAGTGCGCCAATTGTCACGAACCCCATATCAAGACGATGGTGCAAAAGGATTGCGAGAGCTGTCATCCGGCCCATAATCCCAAGTCGGTTCAGCTCAATACCAAGCAACCGGTCGAACTCTGCGTAAGCTGTCACGGCGACCTGGTTCAGCAAATCAAAAAATCCGGCGGCGCCCACCGCGACATGGGCAATTGCGCCGAGTGTCATCAGCAACATCCGCCGCAACCGGGTAGTCTGCCTGCTTGCGCCGACTGCCATGCGCCGAAGGACCAAGCTCATTTTGGCGTGAAAAACTGTGCTTCCTGCCATGATCCTCATGCGCCTATGGGCAAGACCCTGGCCAATATGAAGAACGTGCGGGAGGCCTGCGTCTCCTGCCATCCCGGCCCGGGACAGCAGATGCAGAAAAATCCCAGTAAGCACGCCAAAGTGGATTGCAACAAGTGCCATCCGAAACATGCCGAGGCGATGTCCTGCTTCGATTGTCATAAACCGCATAACGAAACCATGACCTACAAAGATTGCCTCGGTTGCCACGCTCCCCATGCGCCGGCCGCCTTGGCGATCAAGACCGATGTGCCCCCCAGTGCTTGTGCCACTTGCCATGCCGAGACGGTGAAAACCTTCACCGAATCGGGGGCTGCGCACAAAGAGAAGCTCGGCAACTGCGGCAAATGTCATCCCCAGCACGGCAAGGCGATGTCCTGTCTTGACTGCCATAAGCCGCACAGCAAGTCGATGGTTTACAAAGACTGTTTCGCCTGCCATGCCCCCCATGCTCCGGGCGAGGTTCTCTATAAGGCCGACGTGGCCCCGAACCTCTGTGGTGCCTGCCACGGCGAAGTATCCGCCGCCGTCGTTAAGCAGGGTGGCGCCCATCTGGACGTCGGCTGCGGCGGCTGTCATGAAAAGCACGGCGACATCCCGGCCTGTGCCGATTGTCACGGGCCCACCGAGCGGCCGCACTACGCCATCGGCAATTGTGAAGGATGTCATGCTCCCCATACGCCGCTGGCGAAGGCGCTGGCCGATATGAAGGATCCTCTTCCGGCCTGTTCCTCCTGCCACGGCAGTGTCATTGAAGAATTCAACC
The DNA here is from genome assembly GCA_030145265.1 of Desulfuromonas sp. Taxonomy (GTDB): domain Bacteria; phylum Desulfobacterota; class Desulfuromonadia; order Desulfuromonadales; family Trichloromonadaceae; genus Trichloromonas. The sequence continues at coordinate 3,243 of JAQYWA010000094.1, forward strand.
GGCACTCCGGTAAGCACAAAGAGGTCGCCTGTCAGGACTGCCACCTGACTCATCCGGCCAAAGGAGAAAAAGCCAAGGTCGATTGCGGGCTCTGCCACGCTGCGGACGACAAGCCCCATTACGCCCTTAAGGATTGTGCTTCCTGTCATCACGCCCACCGTCCGTTGCAACTTGATTTTTCCAAGGTCGGATCGATCAAGGGGGCCTGTCTCAGCTGTCACGAAGGCGTGGTTACGGTCGAACCGGATATCCGTAATCCTCATGCCAACCTGGCTTGCAATATATGCCACATGACCCACGGCGATGCGCCGCAATGTACCGGCTGCCATGCCTCCCACTCGGAGACCATGGTCGAAGCCGATTGCCAGAGCTGCCATGCGCCGCATAACCCGCTGTCAATCCGTTACTTTGCTGGCGTATCCGCCGGGCTGTGTGCCGCCTGCCATGACGATATCGTTGCTGAGTTGGAAAAAAATGGCGAAAGGCATCAGAAGGATGTCGGCTGCTTCCGTTGCCACACCAAACATCCGCCGCAGAAGGATAGTGCTCCGGCGGCCTGCGTCAGCTGCCATGCTCCGGAAAAGAACGTCCATTTCGCCCTGACAGACTGCAAAGGGTGCCATGCGCCCCATTCCCCGGTGATCAAGCCGCTTTCCGAAATGAAGGATGTTGGCGCGGCCTGCGTGACCTGCCATTCCCAGGTCAAGGTCGAGATGGATAAAGTGGCCGATGCCCACAGTCAGCAGAATTGCATCGATTGCCACGACAAGCACGGATTCCTTCCCGATTGTCTCCAGTGTCACGAAGGCCACAGCGCTGCCATGACCAAGGAGGATTGCCAGAAGTGTCATTCGCCTCACGGTCCGTCGGCGGTTCGTTTCGGCCAGGATGTAGCGGCGGACCTCTGCGGGGCTTGTCACGAAGCGCCGACAGCGAAACTGGACAAGAAAGGTGGCGCCCATAAAGATGTCAGCTGTGCCGGCTGCCATCAGGAACACGCAGCGATACCGGCTTGTGCCGACTGCCATGCGGCGTCCGACAACAGCCATTTTGCCGTGGCCGATTGCGGTTCCTGCCACGATCCTCACGCTCCTCTGGTAACGGATCTGAGCGAACTGGAGAATGTTCGCCCGGCCTGCGTCTCCTGTCATGATGGACCGGGAGAACAGACTTCGGATTTCCCGAGTTTTCATTCGGAACTCGGTTGTAACGAGTGTCATCCGAAACATGGTGAGGCGATGTCCTGCCTCGACTGCCATGAGCCCCATACCACGACCATGACCTATGAGGATTGCCTGCGCTGCCATGCTCCTCATAAACCGACCCTGACCGATTTCTCGGGTGGGCCGTCCACCGCTCTGTGCGCCGCCTGCCATTCCACCCAGGTGACCGATATCGACAAGCGCGGCGGTGCCCACGGGTCCGATGTCAGCTGTGCCGATTGTCACGGGCGCCATCCGGGCGTCGGTTGCACCAAATGCCATGCCCAGCATCCCGAAGCCGGGGTGGCGGCCAAAATGTCCTGCGGCAAGTGCCACGCTCCGTCCGAGAAGGCCCACTTCGCCTTGGGCGGCTGTGCCAAGTGTCATCCGCCGCACAGCCCGATGGAAATCAATCTGGATGCCTTTGATCCGGTCAAGCCGGCCTGTCTGTCCTGCCATGCCCCGATCGGTGCCGAGCTGCAGTCAATGCCCAGCAAACACACCGCTCTTGACTGTAAGGAATGTCACCAGGCCCATGGTGAGCATCTCTCGTGCCTCGATTGCCACGAGCCGCATTCACCTGACATGACCTACGCCGACTGTCTGCGTTGCCATGCGCCGCACAAACCGACGGCGTTCGAATATCCGGAAGATGTCCCGAGCGGTTTCTGCGCCTCCTGTCACGATGAGCAGGCAGGTCAGATCGACAAGCAAGGATCGGCACATAAAACCGAAATTACCTGTGCCGCCTGTCATCCCCAGCACAAACCGAACGGCAAGGAAACCATCCTGAGCTGCCGCACCTGCCACTCGCGGCTGAAGAAGCTTCACTACGCCTCCGAGCCGTGCATGCCCTGTCACAACCCCCATGCGCCGCTTGAGCTGAATCTGGCAAGCCGCAAGGAAGTCAAGCCGGTCTGCATTTCCTGTCACTCGGTGGTCGGCCGGTTCATGGAGTTCAACCCCTCCAAGCACTCGGCGGTCGACTGCCAGGAGTGTCACCAGAAGCATGGTGAGTTCAGTGACTGCCTGACCTGTCACGAGCCGCACTCTGCGGATATGACCTACGCCGACTGTCTGCGTTGCCATTCACCGCATAAACCGACCGATATCGCCTTTGCCCGCGAGGTTAATCCTGCGCATTGTTCGTCCTGTCACGGGGACGTGTCGGCCAAGGTCGAAGAAAAAGGTCTGGCTCATAAGACCGAGATCAATTGTGTTTCCTGTCACCAGGCGCATCCGCCCAAAGGCGAGGAAGTTATCCCCGAGTGCAGTCTGTGTCATGACCCCGGTGAGAGCGACCACTATAAGGTTAAAGGGTGTGTCGATTGTCATGATCCCCATGCGCCTTTCGAATTTGATTTCAGCAAGGTCGAAGACTCCAAACCGGCCTGTATGACTTGTCACATCGAGATCGACCAAGCGATGCAGGCTGCTCCGAGCAAGCACCTTGCGGTGGATTGCAGCCGTTGCCACCCCGATCATGGCGGCAAGAAGTCCTGTGATAGCTGTCATGAGCCGCATTCGGCGGAGATGACCACTCTGGATTGTATGGCCTGTCATCCGGCCCATACGCCGAATCAGATGAACTTCAAGAAGGACCTGTCCTCTACGTTCTGCACAGCCTGTCATAGCGATGTGGCCGACATGCTGGCGGCTACCCCGGCCAAACACCGCGAATTGAACTGCATCAGCTGTCATATGGGCGATCACGGTTTCGCTATGGCTTGTACCGATTGCCATGGACAACCGCATGATCCGGGATTGCACAGCAAGTTCCCGGATTGTTTGAAATGCCATGAAAATCCCCATGTCCTGGCCAACTGGAGGAATTAGTGATGATCATTCCAGGCCAGGGGAACCGCTCTGTTGTGAAGGAGAAAATTCGGATGAGATCTGCTGTACGTTGCGTTTTTCCGGTGCTGATCGCCTTCCTGTTGGTCGGTACCGCCCTGCCGGCAGGGGCCGAAGCGTTGCGTCCATTGGCGCCGGGGGAAGGCGCGGATGTTTACCGCCAGTCGGTGCCGCAGATGTCCACCGTCGAGTGCGGCAAATGTCACTATGAAATTTTTACCATCATCCGTGATAAAGGGGGGCTCCACCAGCTCGAATGTCGCGACTGTCATAACAAGTACCATACGTTCACTCCGGGGCTCGCCTGGAAGGATCGGGTTCCGGCTTGCAACGATTGTCATGAAGGAGTGCATGAAGGCAACTTCCCTCAATGTCTGTCCTGTCATCAGCAAGCGCATGCGCCGATCGCCAGCTTGATCGACGCAGACAAGATGGCGGCGGATTGCGGCCGTTGTCACGCGTTGGTTGCAGCGGCGGAACAGGAACATCCCAGCGGTCACTCTGAAATGGGCTGTACCGACTGTCACCACGACCGTCATGGGTACAAGCCCGGCTGCGATGAGTGTCATCCGCAGCCGCATACCCCCTATCAGAACAATGCCGAATGTATCAAGTGTCACCAACCCCATACTCCGTTGTTGATTGCCTTTGGTGATGAGGTGGAAAACCCGGTCTGCCAGGGATGCCACGATGAAGCGACCGCGAATTTGGAATCGAGTAAAAAGGGGCATGCCGAGTTGAAATGTGTGTTCTGCCATGCTGAAACCCACGGCAATATTCCTAGCTGCCAGGAGTGCCACGGCAACGGGCCGCATAACCCGGAGCTGCTTAAAGGTTTCGGTAGTTGTCTCGAGTGCCATGGTGACCCGCACGGGCTGACCTTGTCGGGCTCCTAACAACCTCTGGGAGGTGTTCATGGGGAAACAGCGTCTCGCCTGGGTAGGCGGGACAGTGATTATTCTGATTCTGTTGATGATCGGCGGTGGCCTGTACCTCAAGCAGCGCTACTGCTGGGATTGCACCGCCAGCGAGCGTTACGCCTGCGGGACCGAATTGCTTTGCGACCGGGACGCGGAGGTGCGGGCGCGGGGGCTGGAATTCATCCGCAAGGCTGCCAGCCAGGGCCAGTACGAGGCCCAGGTTCTGGTCGGCGAACTCTATCTGCAGCCGCTGCCGGCGCGCTATTCCAGCAT
>JAQYWA010000519.1 GCA_030145265.1 Desulfuromonas sp.
GTTATAAATGAAGTAGTTCTAAAAAGGGATTTAGATGAACTTTTTAGTTACATAGAAATTGACGATATAAAATTAGTAAATAAAGTCCGAGAAATAGTACCAAGTTACAAACCAAATAATATTAACTTTACTAAAAACGATAAACTAGAAGACGTAAAAAATAAAGTAGATAAAGTTGGCGTAATAGATTTTAATGAAAATAAAGCAACATAGAGCCTAAGTATAGGTATAAGGAGTAGAATATCATGTTAAAGAAAATAGCGATTTCACTTTTGTCGACGTTTGTGATTATGACAAGTTGCTACTACGTTGCATTTAGTGATTATTATATGGAAGATTCGCAAATGTTGTATGCTACAAATCTGGTAGAGATGGAAGAACCAATTCTACTAGCATACAATGATGGTTATGAAGAAGGGGAACTAGAATTAACAAAAAATGAAATAGAAAATGAATATAAAGGCAGATATGACAATTTAAAAGAAAAATTTATATCAGATATGAAAAAATTGGAAGCATGCGATGATTCAGAAAGCATGTTTAAAATGATATTAAAGTCAGAAATTGAATTTGAAAATGAATATAAAAAAATTCATGGAGATATGGAGATGGTTTTAACCTTTTATGGGTTTTCAACTGAAGAAGCTGATAAAATTGAAAAGGACGCAATAGATTTGAAGAGAAAAGTTAAAATCCACATAATAAAAGATACAGCATTTAGAAAAGAAAATTAAAAAATAAACAAAATGCAAGGAGAGTTTTATGTTAAAGAAAATTGGTGTTGGATTTTTAATAGTACTTCTCGTTGGTGCTGGTATAGGATACAAAGTATATAAAAAAGCAGAAGCTGAATTTGAAAGTTTCATGCTGAGTGAATTAAAAAGAGAAGAAGCTCTTATGATTCAAGAGTCAAAAAAGAAAGAAGAAGAAGAAAATCAAAAAAAATTACGGGAAGAAATTAAGGAGAAAGAAGCAAAAGAAGCTTCAGAAAAACTAGCGAAAGAGAAAGAAATAGAAATAGAACTAGCAAAAAAACTAGCTGAGGATGCGGCTAAAAAACTAGAAGAAACTAAAACGATAAACGAAGCAAAGGAGGCCGCAGGCGCTAAAGAGAAAGAAAAGCTTGAGGCACAAAGACTTGATAAAGAAAAACTTGAAGCTGAACTTCTAGCTTTAGAAAAATTAGAGGAAGAAAGGCTCGCTGCGGAAAAACTAGCAAAGGATAAGTTAGAAGAAGAAAGACTTGTCGAAGAAAAGTTAGAGGAAGAAAGAATATTAGCAGAAAAAAAGCTAATTGAAGAAACAGAGAATTCATTTACATCAGACAAGGCTAAGGCAATGGCACTAGCAACGAAGAAATTAACAGCCACTCAAATTATAGATTTGATGGATATGGCTGAAGGTGGATTTACAAAAGCTGAAAAAGCAAAAGCAAAAGAGATGTTTTATAGTAACTTCACAGAAGAAGAACAGACTTGGATACTAGACGTATAT
>JAQYWA010000520.1 GCA_030145265.1 Desulfuromonas sp.
AAAAGGAGAACATTGGGAATGAGCAGTGCGAAAATTGAGGTCATCGAAAAGTACTGCAAGGGGTGTGCGATTTGTGTCGAGTTCTGCCCCAAGCAAGTACTGGAGATGGACGCGTTTGTCGTTAAGGTTGCCAAGCCTGAGGACTGTATCGCTTGCATGCAATGCGAGCTGCGGTGCCCTGACTTTGCCATCAAGGTTCACAAAGATTAATTTTTTACGGGAGGACGATTAACGTGGCTAAAAAAGTTGCTCTTGTTCAGGGGAATACTGCTTGCGCTCTCGGTGCTGTGTACGCCGGGTGCAATTTTTTCGGCGGGTACCCCATCACGCCCTCTACTGAAGTGGCCGAGGTTCTTTCCGAAGAACTTCCCAAAGTAGGCGGCAAATTCATGCAAATGGAAGACGAAATCGGTGCTATGGCATCGGTTATCGGAGCCTCGCTGGCAGGCTCCAAAGCCCTGACCGCGACCTCGGGTCCCGGCGTTTCCCTCAAGCAGGAACTGATCGGCTATGCCTGCATCGCCGAGGTTCCCTGCGTTATCATCAACGTCATGCGCGGTGGCCCTTCGACCGGCATGCCGACTGGCCCCGGCCAGTCCGACGTGCAGCAAGCCAAATGGGGTACCCATGGTGACCATGCTACCATTGCCCTGGTCCCTTCTACCATTCAGGAAATCTTTGAAGAGACAGTACGCGCCTTCAACCTGGCAGAAAAATACCGGATGCCGGTACAAGTCCTCTATGATGAAATCGTCGGCCACATGCGTGAGCCCATCACGTACCCGGAACCGGGTGAGCTCGAAATCATCAATCGTACCGCTCCGACCGTTGCTCCGGCAGATTACAAGCCTTACGACGCCTCCAAGGGTGAAGTACCTCCGCTGGCGGCGTTTGGTTCTGACTACCGCTTCCATGTCACCGGTCTCAACAAGGCCGCCGACGGCTTCCCCACCACCAAGGCTGACTTGGTCGATGCTGAAGAGCGCCGGCAGGTTGACAAAGTTGAATCGCCGATAAACGCTGCCGACATCGAAAAGAATGAAGAGTATCTCTGTGATGACGCCGAAGTGTTGATCTTCGCCTATGGCTCCACCAGCCGTAGCGCCCGCTACGCTGTCAACGAGCTGCGCAAAGAGGGAATCAAGGCCGGCCTGTTCCGCCCCATCACCCTCTGGCCTTTCCCTGAAAAACGAATTGCCGCACTGGGCAAGCAGGTCAAAGGCATCGTGGTTCCCGAGATGAACTTGGGCCAGATGATTCTCGAAGTAGAACGTGTTACCAAAGGCTCCTGTGCCCTTGGCGGCGTGTTCCGGGTAGACGGTGAGCCGATCAATCCCGGCCAGATCATGAAGAAGGTCAAGGAGGTAATGTAATGTCGTACGATTATGATAAATGGCTCCGTCCCGGGAAACTTCCCCACATCTGGTGCCCCGGTTGCGGTCACGGGATTGTTATGAAAGGTTTGATTCGGGCCCTGGAAACCTGCGGCCTGGA
>JAQYWA010000095.1 GCA_030145265.1 Desulfuromonas sp.
TCCTCTCGCCGTTGTTTCAGGGTGGCTCCGATTGTTGACGGTTCAATTTCGTTCATGGTCATTTCAGCAGTTCGATATAGCCTTTGGCCAATTTGGCGGATTCTGATATCGGCGCCAGCCGCACCACCTCGGCAAACGCCTGCCGGGCTTCTTCTTTCTGTCCGTTTTTCATGTAGGCGAGTCCAAGTCTGTAATGGGCCTCGGAATAGTCGGGGGCGAGCTCGATGGCCCTGCGACAAGACGCGATAGCCAATTCCCACTTGTCCAGCTCATAATAGACTTCGCCCAGACGCATGTGGGCGCCGGGGAAACGCTCATTGCTCAAAATGGCCTGCTGATAAGCGCCTACCGCATCGAGGTAATCACCTTTTTGAAAATATGCGAAACCGATTCCGGTCAGGGCAACTTCCGGGTTGCCAAACAACAGACTAGAAGAGGCCAGCCGAAAATACTTGATGGCGTCGTCCCAACGCTGCATATCCAGGTACAGGGCACCGAGATTGTTCTGGTATTGCGGTGCGTTATCGCTAAGACTTATTGCATTGAGATAGTGTTTTTCCGCTTCGGGGTAGGCCTTCTTGAACTGGTAGGCCTGCGCCAGCGCATTCTGAAAATCGGCGTTCTGCGGGTCGGCTTCAACCGCCTGGAGAAATTCCTTGAGAGCCTCGGTCCACTGCTGCTGACGGAAATGGGACAAGCCGAGCATATAATGCGAATCGCCTTGCGGCGGCTTCTTTACTGGCGCGCTGCATCCTGCCGCACCCAACATCACAACAACAAGTATCAGAGCCAGGGCCTTTTTAACCAAGATAACCTCCTAGAGTGTGGCCAGAAAACGACCGATTTTTTCAATAAAAAAGCGTCTGCGCTGATGCAGTTCTTCCTGGCGGGGCAGCTCGGGAACTGCGGCAGCAGGGGCCTCAGCGGCAGCAATCGACTCATCCAGCCCATAAGCCCCGCCCTGAGACAGCGGAAGGGAATTCCAGCGCTTCCTTTGCACCAGGGGGTCCAGCAGGCTGAACTCCATGTCATCGAGAAGAAAACCGAGCGATTCAGCAAAAAGCATCCCCTCGTCGAGCAGCCTTTTCAGTTTCTGGGGTGCGACCGCGCCCTGATCATGGCGGTAAATTGCCAGCCGGCGACTCTTGAGCAAGTGGAAAACAACGACCACATGTATCCCAGTCGACCCCTCATAGGCACAAAGATAAGCCGATGACTTCTGGGACGGCAGACCCGGCAACGCCACCTGGGTATCACCCAGCGAGCAAAACAACCGCCGCACGCGTTCAGGAGAAACCTCCAGCCGTTCACTATTTTTATCCCACTCGAACATCGCGCTCCCCGCGGATTAGCCCAGGCCGTCGAAATCAGTCAACAGCTTGAACTTGCGAAAACGTTCCTCCACTTCGGCATATTCAAGGGTTTTCAGACGATTGAGGCTGAAATCCTCAACATTGAATGAGGCCATGACGCAACCAAATACGATAGCCTGGCGAATACTCGCGTCGGACAGGTTGCGGGTAGAGGCGAGATAACCCATAAAACCGCCGGCAAAGGTATCCCCTGCCCCGGTCGGATCGAAAACCGTCTCCAAGGGATACGCCGGAACAGTGAAGATCGAATGCTCGGAGAACATGATCACCCCGTATTCCCCCCGTTTGACCACCAGGGTTTTTGGTCCCATGGCCAGAACCGACCGGGCGGCTTTGACCAGGTTCGGCTCGCCGGCCAACTGGCGGGTTTCTCCTTCGTTGATGATCAGGATATCGACATGAGGCAGGGTTTTCAGCAGCGCCTCGTGCTTACCCTCGATCCAGAAATTCATGGTATCGCAGGCAACCAGAGCCGGCTTTTTGACCTGTTTAAGTACGTCGAGTTGCAGCTCGGGATCGATATTGGCCAGAAAAACGTACTCGGCGTCTTCGTAACCAGCAGGCAGCTCGGGGCGGAACGACTCAAAAACATTGAGCTGGGTATCAAGGGTCTGAGCCTCGTTGAGATCGAAGCCGTAGCGCCCCTTCCAGCGAAACGTTTTGCCCGGCGCGGTCTGCAGGCCGCGCAGATCGATCTGCCGGGAGCGAAGGAACTCCAGGTGCTCTTCCGGGAAATCCTCACCAACGACCGCAACCAAGCTGAGGTCGGTGAAAAAGCTTGCCGAGGTGCTGAAATAAGTTCCAGATCCGCCAAGCACTTCTTCAACCTGACCAAAAGGGGTTTCCACAGAATCAAAAGCAACCGAACCAACGACCAGAAGACTCATAATCTATCTACTTCCTATTGAAATGATAAAAAGACTCTAACCGGATTAACCGGATGGCGCAAGCCGCCAGACACTGAAGTAAGCTTTAGAGATACTTGCCCATCAGCACCGCAAGTTTCTGCCGGGTGGTTTCCGAGATCAACTCCTTGTGGGTCATGATCGAGTATTTGAGCGCTTCGCCGCAAGCACAACGGCGCTCCCCGGAAAGTTTTTTGGCCGCCGCCTTGATGATATCGCGGGCGGTGGCCACATTCTGTTGGATGATAGCGATGACCGCCTCGACGGATACATCATCGTGCTCGGTGTGCCAGCAATCATAGTCGGTGGCCAGGGCAACGGTGGCATAACAAATTTCCGCCTCTCGGGCGAGTCGCGCTTCGGGGAGGTTGGTCATACCGATGATGTCGACCCCCCAGCTGCGATAGATATTCGACTCAGCCCGGGTCGAGAAATTCGGCCCCTCGATGCAGATGTAGGTCCCCCCCTTGTGCACGGTGGCCCCCACCTGGGACGCCGATTCGTAGAGGAGCTGGGACAAATCGGCGCAGACCGGGTCAGCGAACTGGACATGCCCAACCACCCCGTCGCCGAAAAACGTCGAGGCGCGCTTGCCCTGGGTGCGGTCGAAGAACTGGTCAGGAATGACGATATGCCCGGGGACGATTTCCTCCTTCATGCTGCCAACCGCCGACACCGAAATGATCTGCTCGACGCCGAGCTTTTTCATCCCGTAGATGTTGGCCCGATAGTTGACTTCTGAAGGGAGCAGTCGGTGTCCGCGTCCGTGGCGGGGAAGAAAAATCATCTTCACCCCGTCGAGCAGGCCGGTAATATAGGCATCGGACGGCGAGCCGAAAGGCGTATCGAGCACAACTTCCTGGATGTCCGTGAGCTCCTCGATTTCATACAGGCCGCTGCCGCCGATTACACCGATTACGGGTTGAGACATGATCGAAAAACCTCCTGTGACTTCTGAATAAGTTCAGGTTAAGTCAAAGTTACGTAGATTATTTTGACTCGGGGGCGGGCAAACACTCCTGAGCCCTTTCCAATTGACCCTTGAGTTGGCCGCAGGCCGCCGAAATATCCTGACCTTTGCTGGCCCGGCGGATAGCGACTATATCTCTGTTGAGCAGGTAAGTCTGAAACGCCTCGATGCTCTCTGGGGTCGGAGCATGGAAAGACGACCCTTCATGCTCGTTGTAAGGGATCAGGTTAACCTTGCCCTTCACTCCGTGCAGCAGACCGACCAGTCGCTTGGCATCCTGCGGGGTATCGTTAACCCCACGGATAAGGATGTATTCAAATGTGATTCGCTCTCTTGACTGCAGGGGATATTCTCTACAAGCTGCCATCAATTCTTTCAGCGGGTAACGACGATTGACCGGCATGAGTTCGTCACGCACGGCATCGGAGGTGGCATTGAGGGAAACAGCCAGGCTGACCCGGATCCGTTGCCCCAATTCCCGCATCTGTGGAACCAGCCCCGAGGTAGAAAGGGTCACCTTGCGCGCGCTGTAACCAAAACCCTCGGCCAAATAAAAAATCTGCAGGGCCTTGACGACGTTATCCAGATTGTGGAGGGGTTCGCCCATTCCCATGAGAACGATATTATTGATCGGGCCATCCTTGAGAGCGGCGCAAACCTGATTGACGATTTCCCCGGCCTCAAGGTTGCGCACCAGCCCGAAAGAACCAGTGAGACAAAAAGCACACTGCATAGCGCAACCAACCTGCGTCGAAATACATAGAGTTGCCCGTTCGCCCTCCATGGGGATGCGCACGGTCTCGATGGTCTGGCCGTCGGCCAGTCGAAACAGGTACTTGCGGGTGCCATCTTGGCTTACTTCGACCACCTCGGCCTGCAAGTCGGAAATGGTCGCGCGTGCGGACAGGGCTTCGCGAAAATCCTTGGAGAGGTCGGTCATGTCGGCAAAACTGGTGGCGCCTCGACTGTAAATCCAGCGTATGATCTGCTTGGTGCGAAACGGTTTCTGCCCCATTTCCGCCAGCAACCCAGAAAGTTCATCCGGGGATAAATTCTTAAGATCAATCAAAGTGTCAGCTGTCATTCTATCCCTGCTAAAGCGTTGTTTCTCACTGATTTTACATAAAAAACCCTTCGGATAATACCCGAAGGGTCAGTTTTCTACAAGATCAATCTAGATTATGCGATTTACAGCAGTTCGAGCCCGGAGAAGAAGTAGGGGATTTCGAAAGCGGCTGTTTCAGGAGCGTCGGAGCCGTGGGTGGCATTCTCGCCAATCGAAGTGCCAAACTCTTTGCGCATGGTGCCTTCAGCCGCTTCAGCGGGATTGGTGGCTCCCATCAGGTCACGCCATTTCTTGATGGCACCTTCAGCTTCGAGTACCATGACGACACAGGGGCCGCTGCTCATAAAATCGGTCAACTCACCGAAAAAAGGGCGTTCTTTGTGAACATAGTAGAAACCTTCGGCTTCGACCTTGCTCATGTACAGTTTTTTCAGACCGACAAGCTTGAAGCCTTCAGCGTAAATACGAGCGATAATTTTGCCAGCATTACCAGCAGCAAAGGCATCGGGCTTGACGATAGCGAAAGTTTTTTCCATGATCAATTCCTCCATTGACGGATTCGATTTATGTATTGGCAAACGTCGCGCTTTGTAGCATCCCGAGAAAAAAAAGTCAAGCCGTTCCGAAATGCTCGCTAATCAAACTCAATTCGGTAATACAGGTCGGCACCACTTTCGAGACCAACATTCGACTCAAGTTCCCAACGATCTGTGAGCGTGTAGCGCATGCGGAATTCGTTGGTGTTGGCGAACAGGGCATGGCCGAGACTGACGTACAGCTTCGGACTAAGATATTTGCCGATGGTGACCACCGAACTGGCGACATCTCCGTTGCCGGCCTGCACATCGAGCACATCCAGACCGATACGGCGCTTGAGCCGATCCTGCAGCACCGCTGACTCCCCCTTGGAAAGGAGCGCCCCTGCGGCCGTCATCAGCAGACTGCTCTGGCTGCTGTCCGAACCAAGTGGACGACCGAGCACGATATAGGCCAGGATATCGGTATCGGGCATCAACGGTTCGGAATAGAGTTTAGCCACGGGGTGCCTCGGAGTGCCGGTCACCTGCACCCCGGCTTTAATTTCGCCGGCTTTGCGCAGGGCAAGAATATCGAGAGTCGGCCGATCAACCGGCCCACCGGCAAAAAGAACATTGCCGCGTTCGATATTCAAACCGATACCGTAGGCCGAATAAGCCCCTTCGACAACGTTAATTTTACCCTGGGCAGTGACATTATCGAGGGTGGCGGCCTGCAGTTCCACTTCTCCACCAAGCCGGGCGTCGATGCCGTTAGCTTTGACCATCACGTGGTCGCCCATAAGGATGCGAACCCGGGCATCCAGCGCCACCGGCAGTGTCTTGGCCGATGGGGCGGCTTCAGCATCGACAATGACCAGGTCGGGGCTGGACGCCACCGGCGATGGCGCGTTGCGCGCGGCCACCAGCGCCTCCGGAATGGCCACACTGCCGCGCAACTTGACCTGCTGACGATCACCGGAAAGCTGCAGGTCGGGATTGATCGTCAACTGCAACTCCGGGAGGTTAACGAGCTGAAAGGCCTTGCCGCCCAACTGAAACTGATACGTGTTCGGGCGCCAGTCGGCCAGTTGCACTTCTCCGGTTCCCTCAATGAGGCCGGAACCAGACCCCATCGAAAACGCGTCGAGAAAAATGCGGTCCGCGGCCAGCCTTCCCTTGAAGCCCACATCCTTGAGCTGTACCCCAGCGCTCGGCAGATAGGCCGAGGCCCCCGTCAAGCTGAACTGGCCACCCAAATCAGGCCGAGACCAAAGACCGCCGAGAGTCCAGTCGAAATCAAGCTGACCGCTGGTTTCGCGGACGGAACCGGGCAACAGAGCGGTCAACAGCCCTTTTTCCTGCAGATAGCCGGACAACGTCCCCCGAACCGCCCCCTCCGGCTCGAAGGCCAAAGGCCAGCGGCCCGGCAGCGGCAACTGGAGCTCTCCCTGCAGACGTCCGTGGTTATTAAGAACCACAACGGCATTACCCAACAGGCGGTCTCCGCGCCAGTCCCAACCAACCGACGCCTGGCGCAGCTCTGCCGTCAGGGAGCCCTCATCCTCTTGCCACCCCAGACGTCCACCGGTAATTTCAGCCTTACCCTCAAGGGCCATGTCGGCGCCCTGCCCCCAGCTCCCTTGCGTCGCTCCCGAAAAGATCCCCTCGACTTCGAGCGACTCAGACCCCCAGGGATACAGGCGAGACAAGGATAAGTCATCGTGCCGGACGGAAAAATCCCCTGCCGAGGGCAGCGCCAGCCGAGCCGGTTCGGCGGAATGGACCAGTGCCGTCAGCAATCCCAGGTCGCCAAAATCGGCCCTGGCCTGCCCGACCAGTCCCCGACGGTTCCAGTCCAGGGACAGCCGGCCGTCAGCCATATCGACTTGATGTTCCCCTCTAGCCAACCCGCCGACAACGCTCAGCTCCGCGGAGAGATCAAGAAGCTCACCGTCCCGTAAATGCAGCTGGACATCACCCGACGTCGCTCCGTGCGCCGTCCAATCGTTCAGCCAGGGATCGGCGTGACTCAGCCGGAGCGCACTCCAATGCAGCTGGGAGACCCCGTCCAGAGGGGCCAGGGTCATCACTCCATCCACCTCGACCACTTCCCCCAACGGGCTGACCAGTTTCAGTGGAGCGAGCTGCACCGATTGGGAATCGACCTGCACCCCGGCATCCTGCGCCAGGGCCCAATCGCCCAACAGGGTTTGGATCAGGCCCAGTTCGGTCAGGTCTCCGTCCCAGCGACCTTCATGGTATCCCCCGGACAGCTGCACCCGACCCCTGCCGACGGCAGTCAGGACATCGAGCGTTCCCCCATGCGCCTCCGGGCTCCCTTCCAGCGCCAACGAAAGGGAATCGACCTGCTGACCGCCGGCAATTCCGTCCTCTGCTGTGGCCAGGATGACAACGTTGTTCGCCCCCCCAGCTTTCTCGAGCGCCACCGACAAACGGTCAACAGAGAAATCGCCATAGGCCAGAGCCCTCCCCTGCAATGCCAGGTGACCAGCAAATTGCCCATCGACCTGCCGCACCCACCCCTTGGCGTTCATTCGGCCATCGAGACCGGGGACCAGGCCGGAGAGCCGGCTGGCCGACGCCGAAAAATCGAGCCGCTGGCTGAGCCG
>JAQYWA010000521.1 GCA_030145265.1 Desulfuromonas sp.
CTTGCCTACAAATCGATCGACCACCTGATTGTGGATGTCGGCGGCGTCGGCTACCGTCTGCGGATCCCCCTATCGAGCTTTTACTCGCTACCGGAAAGTGGCGAGGTCAGGCTGCACGTCCACACCCACGTCAAGGAAGATGCTATCCACCTGTTCGGATTTCTGACCCTCGAAGAAAAAGAGCTTTTCATCCTGCTCCTTTCCGTATCGGGGGTAGGCCCCAAGCTGGCGGTTAATATCCTGTCCAACTGCCCAGCGGCCGATCTCCGGGCGGCCCTTTACCATGGCGACAGCAAGCGACTATCGGCGATCCCTGGGATCGGCAAAAAAACCGCCGAACGACTGATTCTCGAACTGCAGGAAAAGGTCAAGAAACTTGGCGATGCCGGAGTAATGGCCCATCAAACCCGCGCGACGCATTCCACCAGCAACGTGATCGACGACACCCTTTCAGCCCTGGTCAACCTTGGGTACAAGGAGGCCCAGGCCAAAAAGGCCCTGGAAACCCTCGAACTAGCGGCCGACACCCCGGTCGAAGAAGTTCTCAAAAGGGCACTAAAAATCCTGATGAAGTAAAATTTTTGGCAGGGAAACCGAACAGGGGCATATGACTGAACGTATCATCACGGGCGACCTGACCAGCGACGACAATTCTTTCGAAAACGGTCTGCGCCCGCGCAGCCTTAAAGAATACGTCGGCCAGTCCAAGGCCAAAGAAAACCTGCAGATATTCATCGCCGCGGCGCGCAACCGCGACGAAGCCCTCGACCACGTCCTGTTTTTCGGACCGCCTGGACTCGGCAAAACCACCTTGGCCAATATCATCGCCAATGAGATGGGGGTGAACATCAAAAGCACCTCGGGGCCGGTTATTGAAAAGCCGGGCGACCTGGCCGCCATCCTCACCAACCTCGAAGCCGGCGACGTACTGTTCATCGACGAAATTCACCGCTTATCCCCCGTGGTCGAAGAAATCCTCTATCCAGCCATGGAAGACTACCAACTCGACATCATCATCGGCCAGGGGCCCTCAGCCCGCACCATCAAACTCGACCTGCCGCGCTTCACCCTGGTTGGAGCCACCACCCGAGCCGGGCTGCTTTCGTCGCCGCTACGTGATCGGTTCGGAGTCATTTCACGTCTGGAGTTCTACTCCGACGAAGAGCTGACCACCATCGTCAAACGTAGCGCAGGACTGCTGGGAATCCCCACCGACGCCGACGGCGCCCGGGAACTCGCCCGCCGCAGCCGGGGAACGCCGCGCATTGCCAATCGGCTGCTGCGCCGGGTTCGGGATTTCGCCGAGGTCAAGGGGAACGGCACCATCTCCTTGCCACTAGCCGACCGGGCCCTGGAGCGACTCGAAGTTGATCGACGCGGCTTCGACCATATGGATAGGTTGGTTCTGTTGACCATCATCGACAAGTTCGGTGGCGGACCGGTAGGCCTGGACACCTTGGCAGCGGCCGTTGGCGAAGAAAAAGACACCAT
>JAQYWA010000096.1 GCA_030145265.1 Desulfuromonas sp.
CATCTTCGTAGCCCTGGCCTTTGGCCATTTCGGCCTGACTCTCCCCGCGGGGATACAGACTATCGGCCTGGCCATGTTCATCTACGCCGTCGGCCTGCAGGCCGGACCCGGCTTTACCAGTTCATTCCGTAGCCACGGCATCCCGATGGCCATAGCCGTGGTGCTGATGGCCGTCACCGGCACCCTGGTCACCTGGGCCTGCTGCCGCATCTTCGGCTTCGACGCCGGCACCGGCACCGGACTGCTCTCCGGAGCCATGACCAGTACCCCGTCGCTGGCGACGGCGGTAGAAACCGTCGGGAACGACAAGGCGCCAGCCGCCTACGGCGTCACCTACGGATTCGGCGTTATCGGCATGGCCATCTTCATCAAACTCCTGCCGCACCTGCTGCGCGCCGATATCCGCAAAGAAGAAGACTGCCTGGATCAGGAACTTGCCGAAGTCAACCCGCCGATCACCTTCGTCCACATCGAGGTCAGCAACCCCAACCTGTTCGGCAAGCGTGTCGCAGACATCTTTCTCAAGAACATTGCCCCGGTGACCATCACCCGTCTGCTGCCCAAGGGGGCCAGCGAACCGGTACTGGTCGGCGCCGACACCCTGCTGCAACAAGGGGATCATCTGCGGGCGGTAGGACGCACTGCCGACCTCGAAAAGGTGCAGCTCTACATCGGGTGTCCGGTGGAAAACGAAATCGCCTTCGAGCGGATGCTGACCAAAAAGAGCATCGTCATCTCCCAGCGCAAGTTCGCCGGCACCACCCTCGGCTTCTTCAATTTCCGCGAAATCTTCAACGTGCAGGTAGCCCGCATCACCCGTAACGGCATCGACCTGCCGGCCGACGCCAACACCCGCCTGCACCTCGGCGACGTGCTGCATGCCGTGGGCGACGAACGGGCCCTGCGGAACATCAGCCGCATACTCGGCAACGACGTGAAAGCCACTTACGATATCAGCCTGCTGCCGATCCTGGTCGGCCTGCTGCTCGGTTTTCTGCTCGGCCGGCTGACCCTTCCGCTGCCGGTGGTCGGCCCGCTGACCCTCGGCACCACCGGCGGCACCCTGCTGGCCGGCCTGCTGCTCGGCGCCCTCTACCAGACCGGGCCGATGATCTGGGACGTCCCTTCGGCCGGCAACCGACTGATCCGCGACCTAGGGCTGGCCCTGTTCATGGCTGCGGTCGGCACCTCGGCCGGGGTCTCCTTCGTCGCCACCCTGCAGGAACACGGTCTGGCCCTTCTCTTCTCCGGCGTGCTGGTCACCCTCATCCCCGTTATCGTGGTCGCCCTGGTCGGCCTATGGTTGTTGCGCATCCGCTTCCTGCGCCTGCTCGGCGTACTGGTCGGCGGCATGACCAGCGCCTCGGGCCTGGCCGCCGCCGGCACCCTCTCCGCCACCCCCTACGCCCCGGCCGCCTACGCCACCGTCTATCCCGTAGCCTTGATCGGCAAAATCCTGGCGGTCAAGGTGCTGTTGATGATCCTGCCGGGCTGACTCCCCCGCCAAGCCCCCTCAAGACGGCACATAGCATCGAGGATGCAACCCCACAGGTTCACTTCAGAAAAACCCTATTGCCCGATCATTTGCGAAAAGATAAAATATATGTGACCCAAATTTAATCGATCAGATGGTATCAACAGGAGGATGGACAACGGATCATAAACAAAAAATGTCAAGTAGGGAGGACGTAAACTGAAGTTTCTTCTCACATGCTTTCGGCAATCTTGAACAACCCGCAAGAAAGGAGCGTTATGAAAAGAAATATGTTTGCAGCGCTGTTTGTCGTATTATTGACGGCGGTTCCCGGGTTCGCAGAACGCCCTGCACAGTGTCAATTTGTTTCCTACAGCTTTCCCCCGGACCCATGGTATTCAGCACCTTGCGACCCTGGAACGTCGTGCAGCTACCAGCATGGCATGATCACTTATGATACGGACTGCAACATTATTGGCATCGATGAAGGAAAGGGACCTGTTGCATTGCCGAACGGGCCGGTCCCCGTTGGTGGCTCCCTCGACGCCCCTCCACTCGACAATTGGAGCCTTACCAATATTTCATGCCCGAATGGCGTTGAATCAGAAGATCCATCAACCGCGGCTCTTTCAGACTCAAGCGCAAAAATTATCTGCCACAGTGGGGAATAAGGGCTATTCTCATGGGAAAATCAAATCATCCCACCCCTAAAATATCTGGCGGGTACCTTCTGCCCCGCCAGATTCAGCGGCATGCGTCAACTATTCGATCACCTCAACGCTGTTGATCACAATCGGCTCCGTCGGCACATCGTCATGACCGGCGACGGTCGCAGTTGCCTGCTGCTCGATGGTGTAGACCACATCCATACCGTCAATCACTTGGCCGAACACCGCATAGCCGAAATCCTGCTCGCTGGTACCGGTGTTGTCGAGAAACTTGTTGTTTTCGGTATTGATGAAGAACTGGGCCGCAGCACTGTCGACTTCCTGGGTGCGAGCCATGGCGACGGTACCGGTCTTGTTTTTCAGTTTGTTGCGGGCCTCGTTGACGATCGGATCGCGGGTCGGCTTCTCCTGCATGTCCGCTGTGAACCCGCCACCTTGGACCATGAAGCCCTTGATCACACGGTGGAAAATGGTCCCGTCGTAATGGCCGGCCTTGGCGTAGGCGACAAAATTTTCGACGGACACCGGCGCCTTGTCGGCGAATAGTTCAAGAATGATCTCGCCCAGCGACGTGTCGATCTGGACCAGGGGGTTCGATGCGCTCATAACTCACCTCAAATGTAGGAAATAAATTCGCCAGATTATAGTGCGGTCGGCCAGTTGAAGCAAGCGTTCAACCTTGGCATTTCCCGACCGTAAACCAGCTGCGCAGACTCAGATCTTGCGCACGAAAATCTCCCGGGCCAGTTCATCATCGACGGCAAATTCGGAGTTGCCGACCTTGAAAATAAAGGTGGGATAGGTGCGGCTGAGCCGCAAATTATTCCCCGGCAGCACGCCCATGCTCATCAATTTCTGCATTTTTTTCGAATCAGTTGTCGACAGGTAAGCGATCTCCCCGCATTCCCCGGCCTTGAGCTCGGTAAGAGCGACGACCCCGGTTTCACCGCGGGCTCTCGCCGCCTCGCAGCATTCGCCAGGGGGAATCGGTTTACCATGGGGGCAGGTGGTCGGGTGGTTAAGCAGGGTGCAGAGCTTGGTATCGACTCCAAGGCGCAGCAGGTGTTCAAACTCGCAGGCCCGCTCGTCGCCGGTAATCCCCTTGAGATCAAGGATATCCATCATCAGGCGTTCGGCCAGGCGGTGACGGCGCACGGCCATGCGGGCATCGGCACGACCTTCCTGACGCAGGTAGACCCGCTCACCCTTGACCTCGACGTAGGCAAGCCGGTCGAGCTCCTGCAGAGCCTCATCATCGGCAGCAACAGCGAGGGTGGTCAAATGGGCAGCGTTGTCCCCATCCTCTACGATAGCAATCCACAAGGCCTCGAGAATTTCTTCAGCTTTTTCCGAAAGCGTCATTGGCTCTGATCCTCTCCGTTTTCATTTTTCTTATCTTTTTCAGCGAAACGCTGTAAATAGGCCGGCGTCGCCGGGTTTTCATGACCACAATAGGGACAGTGTATTTTACGACAGCCGCCCGCGCACAGGCCGCAAGGTTTTTGCACATGATCTGCAGGGATCTCCCGTCCGCAGAACCCGCATTTCATGACAACACTCCCGTCAGCAAAAGCAGCTGATTGAGCACCCAGCCGGAAGAAAACGCCAGCAGGGTAACGAATACGAAGATACCGATGGACACCTTCCAGCCGCGTTCCTTCTGCATGACCAGAAACTGAGCCACACAGGGAACGAACAGGGTCAACGTCACGGCCGCGACGGTCAGTTGAACCGGATTGAGCAGGCCGGAAGTCTGCAAGTCGTAGAGCCCGGCGGCACCGAAATCACGCCGAAAGAAGCCGAAAATGAAGGCGGGGGCCACATCGGCCGGCAACCCGAGGGCATACATCGCCGGCGTCATCGCCTTAACCAGCCAGTCGAGGGCTCCAGTCAATTTACCGGCCCACAGCAGTACCGAGGCGATGATGAACAATGGGAAAATTTCGAGAAAATACCACTGCATGCGGGTCAGGGTCTTGACCAGCACATTACGCACCTGCGGCAGCCGCAAGGGGGGGATTTCCATGTAGAACATCGCCCGCTCGCCCGGCACCAGGCGGGCCGCCAGAAAACCGATGACGAGAAAGACCAGGGACAAAGACAACGACCAGACCACCAGCGCTCCCGGAACCTCGGAAAGAAGCCCGAGAATGACGCCGAGCTGAGCACTGCAGGGAATGGCCAGGGCCAGCAGCACGGTGGCAATCACCCGTTCGCGCACCGTCTCCAGGGTGCGGGTGACAATGGTCGCCATGGTGTCGCAGCCAAATCCAAGGACCATGGGAATAACCGCACGGCCGTTGAGGCCGATTTTCTTAAAAATGCGGTCGACCAGCATGGCCAAACGGGGGAAATAGCCGGTATCCTCAATCACCGAAAAGGCGATAAAAAAGGTGCCGACGATCGGCAGAACGATAGCCACGGCATAGCGGACGCCGAGAGTGAAGATGCCGTATTCACCGACCATCAATTCATGCAGCCAGCTCCAGGTGAGAAACCGGTCCGCCAGACCGATAACCCATGGGTTGATAATTTCTTCGAACAGGCTTCCTTCGAGCAGGTCGACGATGGTGCCGGCGCCAAACCCGCCTACAAACTTAAACAGACCGAAATAGAGCACCACCAGCAGCAGGGGAAAGCCGGTCCAAGGATTCATCGTCCAGGCCGAAAGCCGCTCGGCCAGAGTCGGCCCCTCCCCCTCCCGTTGCGTCACCACGCCGTCGAGCAGTCCCTTGCAGATCCGCTTGCGCTCCAGACTGATGCGCAGATGCAGGTCGACCCGCCGTTCGAAAACGATTTCGTTCACCGCTTTATCTATAGCGCCGGTCTCGCCAGATTCCCGCATACGCACCCGCTCCTGGATTTCTTCATCCTTCTGCAATAGCAGCAGGGCCAGAGCGCGACGATCTAGCAGATACTCGCCATGCATCAACAAAGCGACCTTGAGGATATCCCGCTCCAGGTCGCTCGAGTAACCGAACCGCGCCCGGTGATCGCTATCAAAACCGTCGATGGCTGCACGGATTTCGCTCAGCCCCCGCTTGCGGGCCATAGCCGCGCCGATCACCGGGATGCCGAGTTTTTCCTGTAAAAGAGTAACGTCGATGGACATACCGATGCGCTCGGCCTCGTCCAGGATATTGACCACCAGCATCACTGGCAGGCCCGCCTCGATCAACTGCAGGGTCATGGGAAGCATCCGCTCGATGTTGCGGCCATCGAGCACGTGAACCACCACGAACGGATCTTCTTCAAGCAGGATTTTACGGGCCACCCGCTCTTCTTCGGTGATCGGCAACAGCGCGTACATGCCCGGCGTATCGAGCACCTCGCAGCGGTGACCGCCAATGTCGCAATGGCCGCGGGATACCTCGACCGAGGTGCCTGGATAATTGGAAACCGTCGTGTAAGCGCCGGTCAAAGCGTTGAATAACACGCTCTTGCCAACGTTAGGATTACCTACCAGGACTATCTTGCGTACTTCGTGATGTGTTGTAGAAGAAGACATTCTTATCGTTTCTGAAGTCTAAGATTGATAATCATTTTCAGCGGCTAATCAAAAAAAATCAGCGTTCCTTGTTCTGGCACTTGGCGCAGAGACCGAAAATTTCGAGACGATGGCTGACGATGGCAAAACCATGATCCCTGGCGACCTGCTCCTGCAACTGCTCAATGCCGGGGTCTTCGAACTCGATAATGGCGCCGCAATCCTTGCAGATCAGGTGGTCATGATGCTCTTCGCAAGTGGTCGACTCGTAGCGGGTCTGGCCATCTCCAAAATTGCGGGCTTCGGCAATACCGCACTCGGAAAAAATCTTCAGGGTACGGTAAACGGTGGCATACCCGATCCCCGGGTGCTTCTTGCGCAGCTTGAGATACAGGTCTTCCGTCGAAAGATGGGAGTCGCAGCGGAGAAACTCATCGAGAATGATCTCCCGCTGGCGGGTCGATTTGAGCCCCTGCTGACTCAGATAATCACGAAATGTCTGTTTTTTCTCGCCCATAAGACACCGACTCCTTGAAATTGGTTTTCAATTTAACTCATGTGCTGAACCTGGTCAAGCAGATAATATGTAAATTCAAGGCACCCCAGAAAGGCGCTGCTCTGCCGGCCGGACCAGCATCAACTTCAGGCCTGGACTAACTCCAGTTGTTTCAAAATCAGAACCGGCGGGTCGCGTCCCCCCTGACGCCTTACTTTTTGTTTAGGAGGCTATCGAACTATTTACGAGCCGGCTGCATAATCGCCTGTTTGACCCATATGAGAGTTCCTTTTTGATCAATAGCTGCAGCTATTGATTCTCAAACGAACCCAAATCTTGTCTCAAACAGACAATTTTTCGCTTCGGCCCGAATAATCCGATAGCCTCCTGGGCCAACCAAATGGAAGCAAAAAATGGCTCCTTCGCGGGGCGATGTCTATTGCTGTGGCCAGTGGCATTTCTGACCGTTGGTGCCGAAATTTCACGACAGCGCTTCGTGGTGTGGGCCTGTAATGCGACCTGCACTCGAAGGTCGTACCCTGTGCATTTCAAAAGAACATTTCGTACGAGGGTTGTTGAGTGAAAACCGATTAAGCAAAGGCAAGAACAACGCGAAGGCGACACCTGAATTGGTCATCCTTTTTCAGAACCGCCGGTAAATAACCAGACACAAAAAAAGCGCCCTTTTCCGGGGCGCTTTTTTGACCATCAACTTGTCACTATCAATTCAGCCTGTTATCGGAATCCACTGGTACAGATAACCGGACAGCCTACCGAACATGTTGAAGAAGAGCAGGACGCCAACAACCATCAACAAAACACCGGTACCGATTTCCATGAGCCGGATGTGTTTGCGGAACCGGTTGAAGAAGCCAAGAAATCCGTGAAACAGCAGACCGGAAATCAGAAACGGGATGCCGAGACCGGCTGAATAGACAGCCAGCATCAGGATGCCCTTGGCATAATTGCTCGAGGTGCCGGCAACCAGAGCCAGGATACCGCCGAGAATCGGTCCGATGCAGGGAGTCCAACCGGCGGCAAAAGCCAGCCCGACCAGAAATGTGCCAAGGAAACCACTCGGTTTCTCATGCAGCTGAACACGCTTCTCTCCCAGCAGGATCCCAAAATGAAAGAGTCCCGACATGTGAATGCCGAACAGAAAGACCAGGATGCCGCCGATACGCTGAATCCAGATCAGGCCTTCGCGCATGTGCACCTGAAAGGTCGAGGATGCGACCCCGGCCAGCGCCCCCAGACCGATGAAGACCGCCGAAAAACCGGCGATGAAGGCCAGCGAATGCAAC
>JAQYWA010000523.1 GCA_030145265.1 Desulfuromonas sp.
ATTTCCTGGTCGCCAAATGACCAGCCTAGCCGCACCAGGTAGTTGACCATCGCTTCGGGCAGGTAGCCCATGTCGCGATAGGCCATCACCGATGTCGCTCCGTGGCGCTTGGAAAGCCGACTCTTGTCAGCACCGAGGATCATCGGGACATGGGCGAATTCAGGAACCGGGTAGCCTAGCGCCTGGTAAATGGGGATCTGCCGGGGCGTGTTGTTGACGTGGTCGTCACCGCGAATGATCAGGGTCAGCCCCATCTCGGCGTCATCCACCACCACCACGAAATTATAAGTCGGGGTGCCGTCGGTACGCTGAATAATGATGTCGTCAAGTTCTTCGTTACGGAACGTGATTGGTCCCTTGATGCGATCGATGAAGGTTGTCTCTCCTTCGAGCGGAGACTTGAAGCGGACGACAAACGGTGCGTCGGCACTCGGCGGTTCGGTACGATTGCGGCAGGTACCGTCATACTTGGGTTTGCCCCCGCTCTTCAGAGCTGCTTCGCGCTTGGCGTTGAGTTCATCCTGGGTGCAATAACAGCGATAGGCTTGGCCATTTTCAAGCAGTTGCTGGACCTTGGAACGATACAGATCAAAGCGTTCGGATTGGTAAAAAGGGCCCTCGTCATGAGAAAAACCGAGCCATTCCATCGCCTGCAGGATTGCATCTACCGATTCCTGGGTTGACCGTGCCACATCGGTATCCTCGATGCGCAAGATGAAGGTACCCTTCTCTTTGCGGGCCAGCAGGTAATTAAACAGAGCGGTGCGGGCTCCGCCGATATGCAGATAGCCGGTCGGGCTGGGGGCAAAACGAACACGCAGATCAGACATCGAAATCTCCTGAAGAATCTTATTACATGAATCCCAAAATAAAGGGCCGCACGATGGCGACCCTGTTTTTTATACTGTATGTACCGGTAGTTGACAAGGGATATTTGCCCCGGTGCAGGCCATCACTCGACAACAACACCGGCATAGCCGACCACTTCCGACTGGTCTCCGGTTATGTCTCCCGAGTTGCCGTAATGAATCAACTCGGCTTTCTTTGCCCCTGTTTTCAGCGCAGCCGCCAGCATGGTCACCACGGGAATTACGCCACACATACTGATGCGTCCTTCGCGAACTGTTCGGTAAAGTCCCTGGGGATCGAGATCGGTGATGCACTTCAATGCCCGCTGGTCTTTTTCACGGGCGACGGTGCCGGGTTCGTAATGGGTCATGTCCGAACTGGCGACGATCAGGACTTCTCCCGTATATTGCGATAGCACCCGGCCGAGATCATTACCGAACTGCAGAAGGTCAGGTAGGCCGATCTGGCCGAGACAGATCGGCACAATGGAACACTCCGGGGCCAGAACTTGCAGAAAGGGGACCTGGACCTCCAGCGAATGTTCAAACTTGTGTGCCGATTCATCCGCGGCCATCCCCGGACAGCCGGCCAGGATAGCGGCAGCCAGCACGGCATCAATCGGCATTCTGCCAAGCGGAG
>JAQYWA010000097.1 GCA_030145265.1 Desulfuromonas sp.
CTATCACAATGTGGTTGCCAGGGAAGGCGACCCATTACAGACCAAACAATGACGATGTGTCAGCTTGCGGTACGGAATGCCCTGAATATTTTGCTTATGACCCGCGAGATTGTGATTGCCGAAAATGTATGAAGACCAACAAATGGAAGGTAGCAATGGGGAAGCCTTTGAGGGGTGACCCTGTCCCATAGCGTCCCATTGGGTATAAGGGCAGAAATAAATTGCGAAGTGAGCATTCCTCCCCTATAATCAGTTTCTTGACCAAGGAGAAGTAAATATGAACAACAAATTACTACGCATCACCAACATCGCGGGACGCCATTTTAATGTCCGCATCCTCAAGCAAGGCGACCGCTACGGTCGTGACGATTGTCTCACCATCGACGACAACCGGATCCTGGTCGAGTTCTTCGACGCCACTTACGAAGGCACCACCCACGGCCCCCTGGGTCAGTTCACTACTGGACGTTACTACGTCGAGACTATTCTCGATGCACCGAGTAACCAGGGCCTGTGCCTTTACGGCGCCGAGGCTGACACTTGGCGCGCCTGGCGCGGCTGGTTCCTGGATGGTGGCGCGATGAACGTGGTCCGCGCCTGGCTCGACAACCAAACTGAAGGTGAACTGTGAAAAACTTCACAAAAGAGGTGATGGCACTGAACCCGTCCAGCGTCCCAATGATCGAGACCCATTTCCACAAGTGGCTGGCCGAGGGACCGAAACCCTCGAGCCGGCAGATGGTGACGATCCCCGAGTACCTGGCCACGTTCGGATTCGAGCGAGGCAGGGACGTCATCAGCGGCACGGCCATCGATTGCCTTGGGTACATCCACACAAATTACTGGTGGATGCGAATCAAGGCTCGTCCAGTGAGCCACCCCGTAGGTTACTATGAATTATTGACACCGGAGAATGAGATATGAAAAACCCTTCCCACTATGAAGACCCGCCCGAAGATCCGCCTGAAGTCACTCCTGAAGAAGAGCAGGAAAACTACGCGGACTACATGTATCAGAAGCAGAAGGACGAGAGAGCCGAGCGCGAAAATCTGCACTGGGATACCCCGACCAACCACCCCTATGCTGATCGCGACTGCGATTACTGGCGGCAGCTCAAGTGACATTAATTAAAATTGAAGTCGTGGCCATCGTCCTGATGGTCCTGGCCGTGATTATGACTGACGCCGAAGCCAACGAAGGCTTTTACTTGATGGTCGGAGCAGGACTCAATGATAGCTCTTGGAACACCGAGTTCGCCTGGGAAAACAACGACGAAGTCGGCACTGATGCTGGCTTCGGCTACCGTTACAACGCCAGCGGAACCATCACCCTCGACATCAGCTTCAAGCACAAATCGCAGCTGATGTCAGGCAGGCCCTTCAACAACGACAATGAATCAGGAGTCGAGTCGTACTACATCGACCTCTACTGGTTCCCCTTTCAATAACGGAGATTAATTATGACGAGCAAAAGCAATGCCACCTCGGTGGTCACCATCGAACCCAAAGCGCAACCGATGTCACAGTCGGTTCACCCTGGCACCATGATCCAGGCGCTGATCGCCAATCACAAGGAGATCGACATCGCCAAGCTGGAAGGCCTGTTCGAGCTGCAGATGAAGTACGACAATGAGATCGCACGTAAAGCCTACCACGCTGCGAAGTCACAGTTTGCCGCCCTGGCGCCGACGATCATCACTGACGGTCAAGCTAAATTTGAAGGCCGCAATTCTGGCAACACCACCGAGTACAAGTTCGCGACACTCGCCGGAACCATGGATCAGATCCGTGATGCGCTCAAGAAGTGCGGCCTTCACGTTGGCTGGAAGACCGACGATGTCACTGTGCCTGGCGCGCTGCGCGTGACCTGCTTCCTCACCCATGACCTGGGCTACCAAGAAGACACATCCCTCAGTGCCGACAAGCAGGCCGGCAAGGGCACCACAGGCATGAACACCCTGCAGGCCGTTAAGTCGACCACCAGCTATCTGGAGCGCATCACGCTGTACGCACTCCTGGGCCTGGCATCGAAGGATGACGACGACGATGGCAAGGGCGCCGTGGTCGAGATCGCCAAGATCTCAGCGCAGCAGCTGAAGGCCCTGACCACCAAGGTGGCGAAGGTCGGCATCGAGAGCGCCAAGATCCTGGAGCTGTTCGAGGTCGAGACTCTCGCTGACCTGGGCGCCGACCAGCTCAAGCAGGTACACGCGATGCTCAACCTCAAGGCTGCAGCCGACAAGAAGGAGGATGCCAAATGATTACCGTCGACGTCGAGCAAGGCACCCCTGAGTGGCGCGCCATCAAGGCAGGTGTCGCATCACCCTCTAACTTCGATCGGCTGATCACGGCCAGCATGAAGCCGTCCAGCCAGGCTGACGACTACTACTATGAGTTGATGGCCGAGTGGATCCTGGGCGAGTGCAAGGAACTGCCACCCAATCTGTTCTGGGTGAACCGTGGTTCCGAGTTGGAGCCGAAGGCCAGGCTGGCGTTCGAGATCATCCATGGTGATGTTCACCAGGTTGGCTTCGCGTTCAAGGACAAGAGCAAACTGATTGGCTGTTCACCGGATGGATTCTACGGCAAGAAAGCAGGCCTGGAGATCAAGGTACCCGAGCCGAATAACCACCTGTCTTATTACCTGCGCGGTGAGATCCCGAAGAAGTATCTCCCCCAGGTCCAGGGATCCATGTGGATCACCGGCCTGAAGGAATGGTACTTCATGAGCTGGAACCCTGGGTACCCGCCGCTGCTCACCCTGGTGCAAGCGGATCCTGCCTGGCAGGTAGCGTTCGATCGCATCGTGCTGCCGTTCGCCAAACGCCTCGAGGAAGGCCGCAAGGAGAAGCGCATCATCGATCTGCGCCAGGCACGAATCGACCAGGAAGCCGAAGCGGCATGAGCGGACTCCCCCCAGCCTGGAAGCGAATCTACGCAGATCAGATCGAGCACTCGTCACACCGTGCTCGGATTGTGAAGCTGACCTTCCAGGCTGGAGGGAACATGTACGTGATCAACTACAAGGACAAAAAGGATCACTGGTGCCGGCACCCATCGTCGCCACAGGATCTCAAAAAAGCAATAGAGATCGCGGAGGGGTTTCTATGATTTACAACGGTGACAGAGAGTTCTGTGGCCAGTTAACCCTCGGCCAAGTCGGGGATCATTTAATCAATCGCGGCATGATGTCGCACAAAGAGGAGTAACTTATGCCTATCAATAGAAAGAGATTGAGTCACCAGCAGTATTTCGAGCTGGTCCAATACATGAAGACCCAAGCAGTTCACGGTAAGATCAGCTTGAAACCAGGGGAGTTCGCAAGGGAAGTAGCCAAGGTCAATGGATTCTATGTTTGCCCAAAGACCATCACGAGGGCCGCAAAGGATAACGACATCGAGATGCTCTTCAACAACTCTAGCAGCAACGGTGAAGCGCCCGACGATATGGACGCAGATCAAAAGATGTTGTCGGACCAGCTGTTCCTGCTTCATGCGATTGGAAACCGGATAGAGAGCAAGCTGGACGCGATCATGAAAGACTTCAGCATAGCTTGGACGAGGAGCGACAAATGAAAACTGAGCTTGAACAGATCGAAAAGATGTCGCCGGCCAAGCTGTTCAAGCCCAAGGCCATCGGCATCCTGCTGAAGGCGATCGAGACCGAGGCCCAGGCATACGTGCCTGACGTCGAGACCATGGCTGGCAGGGATGCGATCAAGTCCCTGGCATACAAGGTCGCCAGGTCGAAGACTGCGATCGACAACTTGGGCAAGGAGTTTGTCGCGGCTAAGAAGGCCGAGGTCTCGGTCATCGATGGGGTGCGCAAGGATGCGCGCGAGTTCCTGGACCAGCTGAAGATCAACGTGCGACAGCCGCTCACTATCTGGGAGCAGGCCGAGGAGGATCGCATTGCCAAGATCCAGGACAAGATCCATCGCTTGCGTGACTTGGGTGACACCACCGACGACAACAACGACATGCTGTCCTCGACGATCCTAACTGCCAAGTTGGACGAAGCCAGGAAGGCAACGATCACCAAGGTTTACATGGAGTACCAGGACGAGGCGATCAATGCGAAGAATCAGGCGATCGTCGAGCTGACTGACGCCATCCCCAAGGCCGAAGAGTTTGAGCGCAATGCCGAGGCAGCGAGGATCCTGGCAGAAAAAAAAGCTGAGGATCTGCGCATCGAGAACGAGCAGCGCATCGCTCGTGAGGCTGTAGAGAACGCCGACCTCGAGGCGAAGCAGGAGCTGGAGCGCAGAGATGCTGCTGAGGCCCAGGAGAAGTCAGAGCAGGAAGCTCGCGAGCGCAACACCAGGCACAAGGGTGCAATCAACCGAGCAGCTGCTGAAGCGATCGACAAGGTCGTCGCAGACAAAGAGCTGGCCAAGGCCATCGTGAGCGCGATCGTCAAAGGCAAAATCCCCAACGTAACCATCAACTATTAGGAGCGCGACCACATGTCAGGTATCAATTTAGCAGTAATCGTCGGACGCTTGGGCCAGGAGCCTGAGATCCGCTTCACGGCCAACGGAGATCCCGTAGCCAACCTGTCGGTAGCGACATCGAAGAAGTACAACGGCAACGAGGAAACCGAGTGGCATCGCATCGTCTGCTTCGGCAAGCTGGCCGGCGTGATCCAGCAGTGGGTCCACAAGGGTGACCTCTGCGGATTCCGTGGGGAGATCCGCACCAGGAAGTGGGAGGACAACCAGGGTGTCACCAAGTACTCGACCGAGATCATCGCGCACAACATGGACATGCTTGGATCGAAGAACCCAGGCGGCACCATCGGTGAATCCCCATCCAAGCCCGACGACCATGGGCCGACGAACAAGCCAGCGGCAGCACCGCCAGCAAATCCAGTCGACGGAGGCTTCGACGATATCCCGTTCTAATCATGGATCAAGACTCATGAGCAGATACGAAGAGCTTCGGGATGCGGTCACTCAATTCCACCAGACCCATCCCAAGGTCTGGGACCTGTTTGACCACTTCACCCGTGATAGGATCTCTCGAGGGTTCGAGCACTACAGCGTCAATGCGATCTTCGAGCGGATCCGCTGGGAGACCGACCAGGCGCGGACAGGCGAGCACGAGTTCAAACTGAACAACAATTACCGCGCTTTCTATTCTCGGAGATGGATGAAAATGAACCCAGAGTATGATGGATTCTTTCGGACCAGGGTACAGGTCAGTAAGGAAGAGTCACCCGTTAATCGTCCCGAGCTGGGGCCAGGAGATTTTGAATAATGAGCAAACAACTAAACGGAAAAGTACTGGACTTCACGAGAGGTTACCGGCAGATCACCCAGGAAGAGATGAACAGCCTGACCATGCAACAGGACACGGCGGTCATCACGGCTGTGTGCCGCGCCCTGGGCCGCACCGACTGGGACGATGTCATCAAGGACGGTACGTTCTGGGCGAGGGGCAAGTGGATGGAGTACCCTGGTGGCGAGGAGACCTTCAGCTGGGATGGCGAGGAGCTGCTGCTGTTCAGGCCGATCGTCTTCAGCCATGTCCTGCAGAAGTGGGGTCGCAAGATGGAGTGGCTGTCGGATCCGAATGATTACGTGCATCACACCGCGGAGGACGAGCGTGGATAAAACCGACGATTACCGCTACCGCTGGGTGAGATCGTCAGCTGCCTGCTGCTTCTCTTCGATCGCTTGGTTGAAGTCAGTGATGCACTGGCGGTAATAGGAGACCACGCCATGAAGATCCTTGATGTATCGAATCGATTCCTGGGTATTGATCGCCAGGTTCTCGTAGTCCTGCGGCGTAATACCCACCCAGAAGATGCCCACCTTATCCTCAACTACCTGTGGCCGTACCTTCCTGGTCGTGATCTGCGCCGGCTTCGCTGGGTCAGGGCAAAGCACTGCAAGATAAACATTGTCGTGCTGGACTACTACCCGCTCGTCGAAGAGAGTGCAGCCGCTACTCAGTAACAGCGCGAAGATCAGTAAATACTTCATCGGTTGCCTTCTGCATGCGGTTGGTGATCAGTCCAGGCTTCGCGGCCATCAGCTTTGCGAAGTCATGATCGTTGAAAAGCGACCTGGTGTACTCGACCTGCTTCCTGGCTGAGAGCCTCTCAGCTTCGATCTGAGCGATCTTCTCCTGAAACTGACCCACCTGGACTGCTATGAGGTCGATCTCGTCCTGTAGCTGGGCTACGTTAGCTCGCTCGGCGCCTAACTCGATGGACAGTCCCTGTATTTCAGACTCTGCAGCTTGGAGCTGGATCTTGGTCCACATGGCGTAGCCACTTCCCAATAGGCTTGTTATCAGCAGTACTACGGCAACGTACTGCATCACTCGAACTCGTGCGAGATCTGCAGCTTGAAGCTACCCTCGTCCCGTACAGCCGCGTTCACTTCCAGGCAGGCAGTCTTCGTCGCAGTGATCATGTCCCTGTCCTCGAGGAAGGATCTGCCGGCGCCGACACAGCCCTGGAAGTTCCGGACGAAGTTGCCCTTGTGGACGAACAGGCACAGGTAGCGGCCACTGTCTGGTCTGCCTGGCGAATCCTCGAACTCGTAGACGTTGAGATCCTCGTTCACCATAATGAAACACTCGCCGTACTTCGGGCTGGTGAATGGGCGCAGATCGTACTCACCCTGGGGAACGCAGGAATGAAACGGCTTGTTGCCCAGGTCGGGCTGCTCGAGGCTGTGCCAGGTCCTGCCGGCCAGCTCGAAGGTGCCATGAGTGCCGGCAGTCGATCGAGCATCGCGGACCAGTTCGATCAATGGCTTCTCTTCTCTTTCGGTTCTACGCTGGGCTTGGTGTCGAACATCCACCACAGCGCGGCTATCATGTTGGGGGCGATCTCGTAATTTTCACCAAGGTTAGCCGTTGCCACTGGGATGATGCTGAACATTATCTCCTCTTTGCCAAGCTCCTCGTCAAACCGCTGGAAGGATGCCAGGTTTTCCTTGGCGACTTGGTAACCGCCGTTCTCGGTTAGCTCACCCAATTCTTTAATCTTTTCGTTGCGCCGTTCCTGGTACATCTCGACGCCGGTCTTCATGCTTTGGATGTTCTCCGCAATGGCAACAGCCACACTTAGTCTTACGTTGTTGTTGCCAAACTGTTGTAGAGCATAGAATGCGCCGACTGCCTCGGCTGCTGGTAGGGTTACTTTTTTCATTATAGTCTCGCTGGGTTGTTGTGATCCGCGACATTATCTATCAAAACAGCTGCGCCCACAAACTTACCGCCGCGGCCTAAGACAGTGGCCCCACGGTGCTGCCGTTGATCCTTACATACAGACCTGCGGTAGTCGTCCACATGTCACCATCAACTGGTGAGGTAGGCGCTGTCCCGTGAGGAAGGTTTATCGCTGCTCTCGAAGTACCCGATGCAAAAGTATTTATCTTACCTGTGAAGGTTGCTACTCCAGTGGTGTTACC
>JAQYWA010000098.1 GCA_030145265.1 Desulfuromonas sp.
GGCTGGGATCTCTAAAAAATAGCCCCCCGGCCGGCATTGCCGGCCGTTTGTGTCAAGTAAGAGGGTGCAAGCTGTGAAGCTTTTCTGTTATAGTAATATCCCCCGGTTACGGCCGGGGGATATTTGCTTTTACCGGAGTGGTCATGGACGAAGATTTTGATGATTTTGATGATTTTCTCGAAGAAGACCTGCGCAACGAACTGGAGCTGGCTCAGATAGCTCTCGATCGGGGGGAAAGCGAATCCGCCCTGAACCTTGCCGAGGAGTTCCTCGAAGACAACCCCCTCGACGTCGAGGCGATCAACATCTGCGCGGTTGCCGCATCTAACCTGGGAGACGATTCGAAGGCGATGGCCCTGTACCAGAAGGCGTTGCGATTCGACCCCCAAAACGGGGCCCTGCACCATAATTACGGGGTGTTGCTTGAGCGGCTTGGCGATTATCACGAGGCCTTGGTTCATTTTAACCGTTGCCTTGAATTGCAGCCCGATTTCCCTGAGGCTTACATCAATATTGGCAACACCCTCGACGAACTGGGGCGCACCGAAGAAGCGCTGCAGATGTACGACCAGGCGCTTCGCCGTGTTCCTGATGCTCCCGATGTCTATTTTAATCGGGGCTATGCCCTCAACCGTCTTGGTCGCTTTGAGCAAGCCATTGAAAGCTTTACTCAATCCCTGACTTTCGACCCCGGCGATGCCGCCAGTCTCAACGGTCTGGGCTACGCCCTTTCCGGTCTTGGCCGCGAGGATGAGGCGATCGAAAAATACAATGCCGCCATTGCCCGTGATGCATCCGTCCCGACCTATTTTTACAACCGGGCGCTGGCGCTGTCCCGGCTCGGCAAACCCGAGGCCGCGCTGCAGGATCTTGACGAGGCCTTGTCGCGGGATACCCTGTTCCTCGATGCCTTCATCGAAAAGGGGAGCATTCTGATCGATCAGGGACGCCTCGATGAAGCGCTCCTGGTCTTCGACGACTCCCTGCGGATCGATCCCTTGAGCCCTGAACCGTCTTTTTACCGGGGGGTGATCCAGGAGCGCAAGGGGAATCTGCCGGAGGCGCTGGTCGCGCTCGAAGAAAGCCTGCGTCTCGATCCCACTTCGGTGTACGCTCTGAACAACAAGGGGAATATCCTTATCGACCTCGGGCGATTGGACGAGGCGCTGCACTGTTTCGACCAGATTCTGGCCCATACCGACAGCTATCCCCTGGCCCATTACAACCGTGCCTGCGTTTTCGCCATCCGCGGCAAGGTGCGCGAGGCGGTACACGCCCTCGGCCGGGCCGCGGCCCAGGACGCCCATTTTCTTGAGGACGCCATGCAGGACTCCGATTTTGACCGGGTGCGCGATTCCCGCACCTTTCTCAAGCTGGTGGAGACATTGAAATCACGATGAACGAGATCAGGGCGGATATTCCCGTCCTTGGCATGAAATGTCAGAAATGTGTGGCCAAGCTTACCGCCGCGCTTACCGCTCTGGCCGGGGTCGAATCGGTGGAGGTATCGCTGGATGAGCGCCGGGCGAGGGTGCTTTACGACCCCAGTTCCCTCGATCGCTATGCCTTGGCGGATGCGATCCGTCAAGCGGGTTTCACCGTGCCGGACGGCGAACCGGATGCGCCATTGCCTGAATCACCGGACGTTGTCGCGACACCTCTGCCTGAAGACGCTGAGCGAGCCCGGCTAACCCTCAGCCTCGGCGGCATGACCTGCGCCAACTGTGCCGCCACCATCGAGAAGGGGATTGCACGGATGGCGGGGGTCGCTTCCGCCACGGTCAACTTTGCCGCCGAAAAACTAACCGTCGAATACGATGGTTCATCCCTGGCTGTGGATGATATCCGCAGCGCCGTTGAAAACCTGGGCTACCGGGCCTGGCGTGGGGATGCCGTCGACCGGCAGGACGACGCCAGGACGCAGCTGTACTGGCTGATCGTTTCGGCGCTGTTGACCGCACCGATCATGCCGCTGATGTGGTGGATGCCCTTTGGCGAGGGAACCGGCCTGGTCAACGGACTGCTGGCGACCATGGTGCAGTTTTCAGCCGGACTAATTTTCTATCGCGGCGCTTATAAATCCCTGCGCAACCGGTCTGCCAACATGGATGTGCTGGTGGCGCTCGGCATCACCGCTGCCTATGGCTATTCAGTCCTGGCTCAGTTTAACCTGTTCGGTGTGTCCGGTCCGGTTTTTTTCGAAACCAGCGCCATGCTCATCACCTTTATCCGCTTCGGCAAGTGGCTCGAAGCCAGGGCCCGGGGCAAGGCCAGTCAGGCGCTGAAAAAGCTGCTGCACCTGCAGGCCGACCAGGCCGTGCTGGTGGTCGATGGGGTCGAGCAGGAAGTTCCGGCCAGCCGGGTCAAGCCGGGCGATACCGTGCTGGTGCGGCCGGGAGAAAAGATCCCGGTGGACGGTGAGGTGATCGAAGGACAGTCGGCGGTCGACGAGGCGATGGTGACCGGCGAGTCGGTGCCGGTTGAAAAAGAACCGGGGCAGACGGTGACCGGGGCCACCATCAACCTGACCGGGCGCCTGTTGGTACGGGCCACCCGGGTCGGCGAAGCCACGGTGCTGGCCCAGATCGTACGCATGGTCGAGGAGGCGCAGACCGAAAAAGCGCCGATCCAGCGACTGGCCGACGCGGTTTCCAACGTCTTCGTTCCGGTGGTTGTGGCCATTGCTGTGGCGACCTTTTTTGCCTGGTACCTGGCCGCGGACGCAGGTTTTCTCTTCGCCTTCAAGATGGCTATCGCCGTGCTGGTGATCGCCTGCCCCTGTGCTCTCGGGCTGGCTACCCCGACCGCCATCATGGTCGGCAGCGCGGTCGGGTTGTCCGCCGGCATCCTGTTCAAGCGGGCCCCGGTTCTCGAACATATTTCCCGCTTGCAGGTGCTGCTGCTGGACAAGACCGGAACCCTCACCCGCGGCGAATTCACGGTGACCGACCTGGTATCCGTGACGCCCGATGGTGAGACGGATCTGTTGCGGCTGGCAGCGGCTGTCGAGGTTGCCAGCACCCATCCATTGGCCAGGGCGGTGGTGCGCCGGGCTGCGGAGGCGGGGATTGAACTGCCGGCTGTAAGCGAGGCCAGTGAAACCAGCGGTTTCGGTCTGAGCTCGGTTGCCGATGGCAAGACGGTGTTGGCCGGTAGTCAGCGACTGATGGAACAGCAGAGGATTGCGGTCGGTGACCTGCAGCGGCGCTGCGATGATCTGGTTTCACAGGGCAAATCGCTGGTCTTCGTGGCGACTGATGGACAGTTGCTCGGCGTTCTGGCCCTGGCCGACACCCTCAAGGATTACGTGCCGGAAACTATCCAGCGGATTCGCGCGTTGGGGATTCAAACTGTGATGGTCACCGGCGACCGGTTGGCGGCGGCCCGGACCATCGCCGCCGAGGCCGGGATCGAGGAGGTTGAGGCCGAGGTGCTTCCCGGCGACAAACAGCAGGTCGTGCGTCGCTATCAGCAGCAAGGGCTTTTTGTCGGCATGGTCGGCGACGGTATCAACGACGCCCCGGCTCTGGCCGCTGCCGACATCGGCATTGCCATCGGCAGCGGCAGCGATGTGGCCAAGGAGACCGGCGACCTGATTTTGGTCAAGGGGGATATCCGCGATGTCGAGCGGGGCATCCGCCTGGGCCGCAAGACCCTGAGCAAGATCAAGCAGAACCTGTTCTGGGCCTTTTTCTACAACGTGGTTGGCATCCCGGTGGCCGCCGGTCTGCTTTACCCGGCTTTCGGAATCGCCCTCAAACCAGAATATGCCGGGCTGGCAATGGCTTTTTCCAGCGTTTCGGTGGTGACCAATAGCCTGCTGCTTAATCGCTTTAAGGTGAAAGGCTGAAGGAAGAAGGAAGAAGGAAGAAGGAAGAAGGAAGAAGGAAGAAGGAAGAAGGAAGAAGGAAGACAGAGGGAGTTTTTGATGTCTCGTCCCGCGATCATCGGTGTGATTGGTGCCGGTTGTGTCAGCGAGGCCGGTTATGCCGCCGCCCTTGAGGTGGGCCGTTTGTTGGCCGGTCGAGGAGCGACTCTGGTCTGTGGCGGCCTTGGCGGCGTCATGGAAGCGGCCTGCCGCGGTTGCAGCGAAGCTGGCGGAATGACGGTCGGCATTCTCCCCGGTGCCACGGCGGAGCAGGCCAATCCCTGGGTCGGCCTGCCCATCGTGACCAACATGGGACATGCCCGCAACGTCATCATTGCCCAGACCGCCCAGGCGCTGATCGCCGTCGAGGGGGAGTACGGCACCCTTTCGGAAATCGCTGTCGCGCTTAAACTGGGGAAACCGGTGGTTTCGCTGCAAAGCTGGCCAGAAGTCCCCGGAATCGTTTCGGCCGATACCCCCGAGCAAGCGGTGGCTGCCGCTTTTTCTTTGCTGCTGCAGAAGGGATAACCTGTTCATGTCCATTGATCTGACGCGCTCCAGGGAATTCTCCGGCCAGTTCATCGAGTGGGTGCGGGGCAAGGGGAATATCCTGATCGTTGCCCACGACAACCCCGATCCCGATTCGCTGGCTGCGGCCATGGCTCTCAAGCATCTGATCCTGATCAAAACCGGCCAGCAGGCTACGGTGACCTTCGGCGGCATCATCGGTCGGGGCGAAAACAAGATGATGGTGCAGAAACTGGAGATCCATGCCGAGCCGATCGAGAGCCTCGATCTCGACCGCTTCCAGGTGGTCTGCATGGTCGATACCCAGCCGGGAATCGGCAATAATTCATTTCCCGCTGATCGCCCGGTACACCTGGTCATCGATCATCATCCGGCCTGGGGCGTCTGCGTCAATTGCCAGTGGGTCGACATCCGCGACACCTACGGGGCTTCGGCGAGCATCCTGTTCGAGTACCTGCTGGCCCAGAATGTCACCATCAACACCAAGCTGGCGACCATCCTCTTTTATGCGATCAAGTCGGAAACCCAGGATCTTGGCCGCGAATGGTGCAAGGCCGATCGCGAAGCTTATCTGCACCTGGTGCCCCTGGCGAACAACCGGATCCTGTTTGACATTACCCACCCCGAAGTGCCCCGCGAGTATTTTGTTTCGTACAGTCGGGCCATCCGCAATGCCCGGACTTACGGTGATGTGCTGGTGTTTAACCTGTTCTCCATCGATAATCCGGACATGGTTGCCGAGATGACGGACTTTCTGCTGCGAGCCGATGGCATCACTGCCGCGCTGGGCATTGGGTATTACCAGGAGATGGGGATTCTCTCCTTTCGCACGCTGTCGCATGATCTTAAATCGGGGGAGCTGATGAAAATGGTCGTTGGCGATCTTGGTACGGCAGGTGGCCACGGCATGATCGCTGGCGGACAGATTCGGCCGATGAGCGATGAGTCGGCCGTGCAGAAAGAGCTGGAAAATACCCTGACGCGCCGCCTGCTCGAACATCTCGGCCGCAAAAAGGTAAGCGGGCGCAAGCTGGTTTAATGTACGCCTCATGGCTGCATTGACAGAATCCGCACGTCTGGGGTATAAACGTCGCTTTTCCATTGAGGTTTGCATGTTGCGCTTTTTTATAATGTTTTTGCTTCTTTGTGCTTTGACTGTGCCGGCATCGGCGTCGGTGGAGCTGGCCTTGGGCAACAATGCTCCGGCCACCATCAGCGAGGTCTATTATCGCGAAGGCGTCTCTTTTCTGGCGATTGACGATGTGCTGCCGGCCTTCGGCCTGAGCGGCCGCTGGGACTCGGTTGCCCACGTCTACAAAATCACGACCCCTTACGGGACCGCTTCGATCTCCCCGGGAAGCCAGTATCTCAAAATGGGCGAGAGCTTCGTCCCGCTCAAGCACATGCCCCGCTTCATCGATGGTCGTCTGCGGGTCGATGAAATCTTCGTCAGCGAACAGTTTCCCGCTCTCCTCGGGTATTCGGTCTATTACCGGAATCTCAACCCCCATGCTCCGGATCCATCCGACGATGAATCTTCGCTGGACCGGTTCTTCTCCTTCCTGCTGCACAAGAAAGAAGTGACCAATGGTTCTGCCCTGCGCGGGGTGGTGATCGATCCCGGGCACGGCGGGCAGGAGCCGGGTTCCCTCGGCATCGGCGGGGTCAAGGAAAAGACGGTGGCCCTCGATGTTGCCCGCCGCCTCGAGAAACAGCTCAAGATGCAGCTCGGCATCCCGGTTTACCTGACTCGCGACAGTGACTATGCGCTCAGCCCTGCGCAGCGGCTGGAGCCGGCGACCCGCTCTGATGTCGATGTTCTGCTGCAGCTGCACGCTCAGGCTTCAACCCATGCTGAAACCTCCGGTATTTTCCTCTTTGTCCGTACCCAGGAAGAGTTCGAAGGTGGCGCGTTGCCTGCGGAGCAGGGGGCAAGCATGCAGCTTGCAAAAAGTTTGCAGCAATCCCTGCTGAAACAGGGGTTGCCGGTGCCAAAGATCGTCCCGGCTCCGCTGCTCCCACTCGGGCGCGGCAACCTGCCGACCGTGCTGGTTGAGATGGGATACCTGACCAATCAGGCCGATGTGGCCATGCTGACTCAACCCGAGGCGCGGAACCGACTGGTTCTGGCGCTGTATGACGGTTTGAAAACCTTTGCTGATGAACAGAAGGAGAAATTGCAGTGACCGATCAATCACCTGTGCGAATAGATGGCCGTGCGGCCAATATGCTGCGCCCGATTACTTTTGAACGCAACTTTACCCGCTACGCCGAGGGTTCGGTGCTGGTCAGCTTCGGCGAAACCAAGGTGCTGTGCAATGCTACGGTCGAGGAAAAAGTCCCGTCGTTCATGCGTGGCGAGGGGAGGGGCTGGGTCACCGCCGAGTACTCCATGCTGCCGCGGGCGACCCACAGCCGCAGTTCCCGGGAATCGACCCGGGGCAAGGTGGGCGGCCGTACCCACGAAATTCAGCGGCTGATCGGCCGTTCGCTACGGGCGGTGATCGACCTCGAGGCCCTCGGCGAACGGACCATCCAGATCGACTGCGATGTTCTTCAGGCCGACGGCGGCACCCGCACCGCCTCGATCACCGGCGCTTACGTCGCTCTGGTCGATGCCCTTAACGGGCTGGTGGCCAAGGGGCTGCTGACCGCAGCGCCGATCAGGGAAAGCGTCGCCGCGGTCAGCGTCGGTATCGTCGACGGCCAGCCGGTTCTCGATCTCAACTACGACGAAGACTTCCGCGCTTCAGTAGACATGAACTTCGTTATTACCAGCAACGACCTGTTTGTCGAAGTCCAGGGAACCGCCGAAGAAGCGCCCTTTTCATTGGCCGAACTTGACGCCCTGCGCGATCTCGCTCTCAGTGGCTGCGGCGAGCTGGTCCACCTGCAGCGCCTGGCTCTGGAAGGATAAGTCATGGAGCTGCTGGTGGCGACCCGCAACGCCGGGAAACTCAAGGAAATCACACGGCTGCTCGGTGACCTCGGGATCGAGGTCAAGGGGCTGGACGCTTTTCCCGACCT
>JAQYWA010000524.1 GCA_030145265.1 Desulfuromonas sp.
GAGTGGGTAAGTGTGTGTGATGATACGGTCGGCGGTTTTAGGCGGTTTCTGATTTGAAGTGATGGTTTGCAGAAGACGGTTGTTTCGAGGGAGAATGGTTTGAAGGAAGAGTCACAGGAGGATTTTTCGCAATATGCTCAGGGGCTGCGCAAGGTGCGCCAGCGCCGCTGGTATCTCTGGGGGGTGATCCTGGTTTACGTGCCGGCCATCTGGTTGTCACTGACCATAACCAACTCAGATCGGGCCACGGCCAAGGTCTTTGCGGTCTGGTTCGTGTTGGCCTGCATCGCCAGTTGCGTGTCGGCTTTCGTCAAGTGTCCGCGCTGCGGCAATTTTTATCATATTAATGGCGTGGTTCCCATGTACCTGCGCCGCTGCCTGCACTGTGGTTTGCGCCTGAACGCGGATAAGAAACCAAGCAAAAAGTAAGCTTGCCAGTAGGGAACTTTCGGCTACAATTTCATTGCTTTTTCATACCCTCTATTTTATGGAGCTGCCATGATGCGAATGAAATCCGCCCTAGCTGTCGTCATGCTCTGCCTGCTGGCTCTGGCCTGTGCCCCGGTGAACCAGCTGTCTTCCCTGGAAAAGAAAGTCGGTGACCGGGTCTCGATCTTTTCCGCCGCCACCAGCCGGGACACCCTGCTGAGTTACGACCGGGATTACTACGGCAAGCATCACCTCATCCTGACCTTTTTCCCTGCGGCCTACACCCCGGTCTGAACGGGGGAAATGGAGGGTCACCAGAGGAACCTCGACCTCTATGACCGCTTCAACGCCCGCGTCGCGGGTGTCAGCCGCAACGACGTTACCACGCTCAAGTACTGGTCTGATGAACTGGGCCTGACCTTCCCGATCATATCGAATGTCGCCGGGCATATCGGCATCTGGTTTGGCGCTCAGCCCCCTGGTTACCCGATGTTCAGCCGCAAGACGGTGATCATTGATAAGACCGGGGTCATCCGCTACATGCGCAGAGGGTCGCCTGATTCCCACGAAATCCTCGAAACGCTCAAACTGCTGCATGCCGAGGAGGTGACGCCATGATCCGTACCCTTACTTTCGGGATGCTTTGTCTGCTGACGGTGGCCTGCGTGCCGCAACCGCCGGTCGATTCTCTGGCGACCCTGCGCCAGTCCGACGGCTCGGTGCTGTGGCAGCAGGAATATGCCTTCGTGCCGCCGGCCGGTAATTGGTCGCTGGTCTCTCTTGACGAGGATGATTACAGCGTCGCCTTTGCCAAGGAATGCCGTGAGTTTTTCCCTTGCCAGTCGACCATGGCCTATGCTGAAGAGCCGTTCGGCTATTCGAAGGATTTCAGGCAGCGCCAGGCCGAATTCTTCAAGCGTTACCTGTGGGCCAGTCGGGTTGTGTTCGATTCGCCGCAGTTGGAGGAGACGACCTTGAATGGCCGTCCGGCGTTGGTGGCGGTGATCGAGGGCAAGGAGAGGGTGAAGCGTCACAAGGTCTGGAGCAAGGTTGT
>JAQYWA010000525.1 GCA_030145265.1 Desulfuromonas sp.
ACGGTACGCAACGTCATGGCCGATCTCGAGGAAATGGGCTACATCGTTTCGCCCCACACCTCGGCCGGCCGGGTGCCAACCGACAAGGGCTACCGCTTCTACGTCGACACCCTGCTGCAGGTCGGCCAGATCGATCCTCAGCAGAAAAGCCGCATCGAGCAGTACTACCGGCTCGACGGTCTGCGGGTTGAGGAGCACCTGCGGGAGGCGGGCAAGGTTCTCTCGGCTATCTCCAGCTATGCCGGGGTGGTGATGATCCCCCGTTTCACCTCGACGGTTTTCCGCCACATCGAGTTTCTCAAGCTGTCGCAGGGTAAACTCCTGGTAATCTTCGTCTCCCGCTCGGGTCTGGTGCAGAATAAGGTCATCGAAACCGATACCCCCATCTCCCAGCATGAACTGGAACAGATCTCCAACTACCTGAACCATACCCTGACCGGCCTCAGCATTCGGGAAATCAAAACCAAGATCGTTCACGACATGTCCGAGGAAAAAGCCACCTACGACCAACTGATGAGACGAGCCCTGGAGCTGTCGCGAGATGCCCTGTGTGAGGAAATCGGCGGACAGGTCTTCATCGAAGGGGCGTCCAACATCCTCGAGCAATCTGAGTTCAAGGACATGGGGCGAATGAAACGGCTGTTCCGGGCTTTCGAGCAGAAAAGCCTGCTGGTGGAACTGCTCGACAAAAGCCAGACCGCCAAGGGCGTGCAGATTTTCATCGGCAGCGAGTCGGAATACAGCGAAATTGAAGGATGCAGCCTGATCACCGCCAACTATTCCAGCAGCCGCGGCACCATCGGCACGCTGGGTGTCATCGGCCCGAGCCGGATGGACTATTCCCAAGTCATTCCGGTGGTCGACTACACGGCACGGCTGGTCAGCCAGATACTCGAAATAGAATTAGAATAGGAGATTGAATAACGTGGCAAAGAAAAAAGAGCAGCCCGAAGAGCAGGTTGCTGCCGAAACCGAAGAACTGGGGACCGAACAGGCCTCCCAAGGCGACGCCCCGAAAGCGGAAGCCGCCGCCGAGCCGTCTCTCGAAGAGCAGCTGGTCGCCAGCCAAGCGGAGGCCCAGAAGAACTGGGATCTCTACCTGCGCGAGCGGGCCGACCTGGAAAACTTCCGCCGCCGCGCCCAGCGGGAGAAAGAAGACCTGTCGCGCTTCGCCAATGAAAACATCATCAAGGAAATCGTCCCAGTGGTTGACAACCTCGAGCGCGCAGTCGCCCACGCCCGACAGGAAAACGGCGATGCCGAGGGTCTGTTGCAGGGGGTAGAAATGACCCTGTCGATGTTCGCCAAGGCCTTGGACAAGTTCGGCGTCACCCCGTTCAACTCGATCGGCGAAGCGTTTGACCCGGCACGCCACGAAGCCATGGGCCAAGTGGAAAGCGCCGAGCATGCCCCCAACACCGTGGTGCACGAAATGCAGAAGGGCTACCTGCTCAGCAGCCGCCTGCTGCGCCCGGC
>JAQYWA010000526.1 GCA_030145265.1 Desulfuromonas sp.
GCGAAAAGTACCTGGTATGCAACTGTGACGAGATGGAGCCGGGCACCTACAAGGACCGGGTCTTTCTCGAGACCGACCCCCACCAGCTGGTGGAAGGGATGGTCATCGCCGCCTACGCCATGCAGATCCCGGTCGGCTACATCTTCATCCGCTACGCCTATGCCCGGGCAACGGCCGCCCTGGAGCGAGCCGTCGCCGAAGCAAAGGAAGCTGGACTGCTTGGAGCGAACATCCTCGGCAGCGGCTTCGCCTTTGACCTGCACCTGCACGGCAGCGCCGGGCGCTACATCTGCGGCGAGGAAACCGCCCTGCTCAACGGCCTCGAAGGCAAGCGCCCCAACCCGCGCTCCAAACCGCCCTTCCCGGCGGTCAAGGGGCTGTTCGACAAGCCGACCACGGTCAACAACGTCGAGACCCTGGCCAGCGTGCCGCACATCATCACCGGTGGCGCCGACTGGTTCAAGGGGCTGGCCGCCACCGAAGAAGGGGCCGGCACCAAGCTGTTCGGCCTCTCCGGCCATTTGGAAAAAACCGTCTGCCTGGAGCTGCCCATTGGTGTCAGTCTGCGCGAGGTGGTGGAGGAACACGGCGGCGGGGTCTGGAAGGGGCGTAAGTACAAGGCCTGCCTCCCCGGCGGCGCCTCGACCCCGTACCTGCGGGCCGAGCACCTCGACACCCCCCTCGACTTCGGTCCGCTGGAAAAGCTCGGCAGCCGGCTGGGAACCGGCGGGGTGACGGTCTTCGACGAGACCACCTGCATGGTGGCGGCCACCCTCAACCTGATTCGCTTCTTCGCCCGCGAGAGCTGCGGCTGGTGCACCCCCTGCCGCGACGGACTCCCCTACGTTGCCTGGCTGCTGGAAAAGCTCGAAGCCGGTCAGGGAACGATGGACGACATCGACAACCTGCGCGGTCAGCTGCACAACATCAACGGCCGCTCCTTCTGCGCCCTGGCCATGGGCGCCATGGGCCCGGTGGAGGGGCTGCTGAAACTGTTCGAAGAAGAACTGGTCGATCATGTGAAACAGGGAAAATGCCCTATAAAGCGGTAATTAGTGATTGGTAAACATCACAACCGATAATGTTTCTGGGCAACATCAAAATCTGCCTCGCGCCCATTCGCTATGCTCACTAGAGCCCGCAGAGGACACAGAGAAAAAATCTAATCCTTAATGCTTTTCTCTGCGATCTCTGTGTGCTCTAGCGACTGCAAGGAGCGGGCGAGAGATGATTTTGATCACAAATTACCGTATTTTGCCAAATATTAATTACCAGTAACCAATCACAGGTTATATGCCGACTTTGACCATCGACAACCAGATCTTAACCGTCCCTGACGGCACCAACGTCCTCGAAGCGGCTCAGAAGCTGGGGATTCACATCCCCCATTTCTGCTACCACGAGGCTCTGGGGGCGGTGGGCGCCTGCCGGCTGTGCGCCATGAGCTTCATCGAGGGCCCGGTCAAGGGGGTGCA
>JAQYWA010000099.1 GCA_030145265.1 Desulfuromonas sp.
GCTCATCCGGTAGAGACGGGGGACCGCCTCCGGCATCTCCATTTCCGAATAGTGGAACTCGTGGCCCTTAGCCAGTGTCCCCGCCGGACCGAGTGGAGAATCGACCGCCAGGCGTACCTCACGGTAACCGAGGGACTTGCGCCGGGCCAGCATCCGCGCCGTCGCCGGGAAAACCCCGGCCATCGGCCGACCGTCGATGCTTTCGGCCAGCAGCATGAAGCCGCCA
Source organism: Desulfuromonas sp. (assembly GCA_030145265.1). Taxonomy (GTDB): domain Bacteria; phylum Desulfobacterota; class Desulfuromonadia; order Desulfuromonadales; family Trichloromonadaceae; genus Trichloromonas. Next base: position 227 of record JAQYWA010000099.1, read on the forward strand.
CACTCGGCATAAATTGGGAGCCCGGCCACCGCCTGAGTGCGAATCTGCGCAAGCAGTTCACTGTTGGCGGCCAACCGTTCGGCGTGCAGCTCAGGATAACCGCCACCGAGGTAAAGCCCGGCGATATCATCCGGCAGCAGCCGATCCCGCAGCGGCGAGAAAAAAACCAGTTCGGCCCCGGCCACCTCGAGCAGTTCGAGGTTGTCAGGGTAATAGAAGCAAAAGGCCTCATCCCAAGCCACGGCGATCCGAATCTTTGGTTCACCCCGTAGGGGCGCAGCATGCTGCGCCCTGGGCATTTCCTGTCCTGCCCCACCCTGCAACATCGCATCAAGATCGACATGGGCCTCGATGCAGTCGGCCAGGCGCTCGAAGAACGCCGCATCCGTTCCGGCATCACCGGCGGTCACCAGCCCCAAGTGGCGCTCCGGCAACGCCAGCTCGGCATCGCGCGGCAGGCAGCCGAGAACGGGCGGCAGACCGGGCACCGAGGCGACCGCCTGGCGCAGCAGTTCTTCGTGGCGTGCGCTGCCGACCCGATTGAACAGGATCCCGGCGAACTGAAGTTGCGGGTCGAACCCGACAAATCCCTTGACCAGAGCGGCCGCGCTGCGGGCCTGGGAGCGGGCGTCAACCACCAGCACCACCTTGCCGCCAAGCCACTTGGCAACCTCGGCGGTACTGCCCTCCTCGCTGTCCCCAGAGGCTCCGTCAAACAACCCCATCACCCCTTCGACCACAGCCAGTCCTGCGGTTTGACAACCACGGGCGAAAATTTCACGGACCGACTGTTCGCCGCACATCCAGCCATCGAGGTTGCGGGATACCCGGCCGCAGGCAGCTGCATGATGGCCCGGGTCGATGAAGTCGGGGCCGACCTTGAAGGGCGCCACCGTCAGTCCCCGACGTCTGAGCGCGGCGAGAAGACCGAGGGTCACGGTGGTTTTTCCGCAGCCGCTGGAAGGCGCGGCGATCACTAAAGGTTCCATAAAGTCAGTGATGGGTAAGGCCATTCTCGCGCCCGTTCGCTTCGCTCACTAGAGCCCGCAGAGGGCGCGGAGAAAACCCTAAAACAAAACATTTCTCTGCGATCTCTGCGTTCTCGAGCGACTGCAAGGAGCGGGCGAGAGCCGGTTTTGAAGTTACTCCGAGGCATCCTACGCTATTGCCAATCACGATTCACCGCCCTTACCCGTTCAATAGTTTCACCACCCCGATGCCGTCTGGGTAATAGTCGATGATGTTGAGACAACCATAGTTCTGCTCGATATGAAACAGGCGGTCGAGCGGGGCGCCGATGGCGTCGAGCAGGATGACCCGGTTGACCCCCCCGTGGCCGACCACAACGAGTTCTTCGCCAGCATGAGCGGCCAAGATACGGGCCAGCGCCGCGCGCACCCGGGTCGCCATATCGAGCAGGCTTTCACCGCCGGGAACCTGGTAGTGGACGATGTCGTCGAGGCGGGCCTGCCACTGGTCGGGGTATTGAGCCTGCAGCTCCTGCCAGGTCTGCCCCTGCCAATCGCCGATGTGCAGCTCGCGCAAATCGGCTGTCGAGCGGGGCGTCAACCCGTGGGGCTCGGCCAGCATCTTCGCCCCAATGGTGCAGCGGGTCAGATCGCTGGAATAAACCGCCACGGCCGGCGTGTCGGCCAACCGCTGCTGCAGCTGCGCATACTGCTGCACACCGAGGTCCGTCAACAGAACGTCCCCCTGGCCGTTGTAGCGCTTTTCCTGAAAACCTTCGACCTGACCGTGGCGAACCAAGTAAATGCGAGTCGGCGTCATACTCATATTCCGATCATGCCCCCTTGAGCGCCAGCACCAGCAGCAGGGCAAATATTTCCATTATCTCATTCGCCGCCCCCAGCACATCGCCAGTAACCCCGCCGAGACGATTCTGAAAATAACGCAGCAGCAGCATCGCCCCAAGACCAAGCAACAGCAGCACCACCAAACCCTTAAAACCGAACAGGACCAGCGCCGCCAGTATCAGGGTAAGCGAGGCGATAATCAGCTCCCGCTCACCGACGTTGTCGACGAAAGCCCCACCGGTGCCGCCGCCTGGACGGATATAGCCACAGTAGGTGGCCAGCACCACCTGGGCCCAGCGCCCGGCGGCCGGCATAAAAATCAGCGCCGCCGATTTGAGCTGCACCGGCACATTGTGCAGGGTCAGGTATTTGAGAAGAATCACCATCACCAGGCCAACCACGCCAATCGCCCCGACCCGGCTGTCCTTCATGATGCGCAGGATCCCTTCGCGATCCTTACCGCCAGCCAGTCCGTCACACAAATCGGCGATGCCGTCAAGGTGCAACGCGCCGGTGACGGCGATCAGCACCAGCACCAGCAGACTGTCAACCACCGCCCGAGGGATCAGCGGGGTCAGCAGCGAATCTATAACCACCAACCCCAGCCCGAGCAGCAAACCGACGGCCGGGAAAAAAGCCATGCTGCGCCCGAGTCGTTCGGGAGTCATGTCAAGTCCGTTGGCCACCGGGAAGACCGTCAGAAAACCGCTGGCGATACGAAGCTCTTCCCACTCCCGCTTCATTGTTCGCTTCCCGGGGTGACGCCGGCATCGTCAAAAGTCTTGACCTCGCGCAATGCCCGCAGGGCCGCTTCAATCAGACCCATGGCGAGGGCGCCGCCGGTCCCCTCGCCGAGGCGCATATCGAGATCGAGGATGGGACGCTGGCCGATCTTTGCGAGCATAGCTCCGTGGCCGATTTCCACCGACTGGTGGGCGGCAAAGATGTAGTCGCGCACGTTGGGATGCAGCTCCGAGGCGATCAGCGCACCGGCGGTGGAAATGAATCCATCAACCACCACCGGGATGCCGAAGGCGGCACAGCCCAGCACCAAACCGGCGATGCCGCCGATCTCGAAGCCGCCGATCTTGGCCAGCACGTCGACCGGATCCTTCGGATCAGGGGCATTCAGCGCCAAGCCGGTTTCGATGACCCGGATCTTGTTGACCAGAGCGGCATCGTCGATGCCGGTGCCGCGGAAAGTAACTTCGGCCACCGTATGCCCGGTCATGCAAGCGGCGATCGCCGCCGAGGGGGTGGTGTTGCCGATCCCCATGTCGCCAGTGCCGGCCAGGTCAACCCCCTGCTCCCTGCAGAGCGCTGCCATCTCGATGCCGACTTCCAAAGAACGGACCGCATCGGCCCGGCTCATGGCCGGCCCCTTGGCAAAATTAGCGGTACCCCGGCCGACCTTGCGCAGAATCAGCCCCTCGGCAGGCGCGAACTCATGATCGACCCCCATATCCACCACATTGACCGCCGCTCCGACCTGCCGGGCCAGGGCGTTGATCGACGCCCCGCCTTCGAGGAAGTTGAAGACCATCTGCGGCGTCACCTCACGGGGAAAGGCGCTTACGCCTTCCTCGGTTACCCCGTGGTCGCCGGCGAAGGTAAAGACTCTCTTGGCGCGGATCTCGTCGCGGCCGGTGATAGCCACAAACCGCCGGGCGAACTCCTCGAGCCGTCCGAGCGCCCCCTGCGGCTTGGCCTGGCTGTCGATGCGCTGCTGCACCGCAGCCAGCTTGGCCGAGTCAACGGGACGGATGGAATCGATGGCGGTCTGCAGATCAATACGGCTCATGGTTACTCTCTTCTCTGAAATCTTTAAAACAATCTCTCGCCCGCTCCTTGCAGTCGCTCGAGCCCGCAGAGAACACAGAGAAAATCTCTTATTTTTAGTCTTTCCTCTGCGACCTCTGCGGGCTCGAGAGAGCGTAGCGAACGGGCGAGAGAAAGCTTTTAACTGTTTATTTCAACCGCACCGGCAAGCCAGAAACCACCAGCCAGGCCTCGTCGGCAGCCCCAGCCAGGCGCTGGTTAACGGTGCCGGCCAGGTCGCGGAACTGCCGCGCCAGGCGGTTTTCCGGGACGATGCCGAAGCCGACCTCGTTGGACACCACGAACAGCGGTGCCGTGATCTGCGGCAAGACGGCAAGGAAACGTTCAACTTCGGCCAGCACCGGTTCGTTCTGCTCCCCATGCTGAAACAGCAGGTTGGTCAGCCACAGGGTGACGCAGTCGAGCAGGATTGCTCCCTTGCCGGCGGCAACCGGCGGCAGTTTCCCAGCCAGATCTAAGGGTTCTTCCAATGCGTTCCAGCGCTCGCCACGGTCGGCCCGGTGCTTCTGCACCCGCGCCTCCATCTCGGCATCATGGATGCCGGCGGTAGCGACATAGAGCAGATCGCCCGGACAGATTTCGGCCAGTTGCTGCGCATAGGCGCTCTTGCCGGAGCGGGCACCGCCGCTGATGTAAACCAAGTGTCCCATATCAGAACTCGATTCCTCGGCGGGCGGCCATCCCCTGGTCGAAAGGATGGCGCACTTTCTCCATGCAGGTCACCAGGTCGGCCCTGGCGATCACCTCAGGCGGCGCGTTGCGCCCGGTCAGCACCAGCTCGACCCCTTCCGGCCGCCGATCGAGAAAGTCGAGGAAGGTTGCCAGCGGCAGGTAATCACGGTGCAGAGCGTTGTTGATTTCATCGAAGATAACCAGGTCGTAAGATTCCAGAATCCGTACGCAGGCCGCGTCGAAGGTCTCGACCACGCTCCGGACGACCTCGTCCCGATCAGGACGGCGGCCGACAACCCCCACCCCCGAGGCGAGAATATCGATACCGGGGAGGGTCTGCAGCAGGGCAACTTCACCGCTCACCGGCTCGGCAGGCTTGAGAAACCGTACCAGCAGCACCCGCATCCCCTGACCGAGGGCCCGCACCGCCAGGCCGGTCGCCGCGGTGGTTTTGCCCTTGCCTTCGCCGGTATATACCTGAATCACTCCCTGCTGCATCTGGTTCATCCCTGCCAAAATACACGGCTTAAAAACCCAAACAAAGGCATCAACGCAAAGCCTTAGAGACGCAGAGAAAACCAAAGACGAAACACATATGCGTTTACCCTGCGCCCTTGCGTCCCTGCGTTTAAATATGTCTTTTGATTTGCCCTGGTCTTTGTTTGCCCTATAGGCCCGAAAATAAAGCCCCCGAACTCAACGGATTGAGTTCGGGGGCTTGGACAGCGGGCCACCCGAACCTTTCCCGCGAAAGGTTCGCATGCAGCGCTCGGGCAGGTCTCCTGGCTCACGGATCAGCTTACTCGCCGTGCCTTCCCATCCCGACCGGGACAGTGGCATCGCTTCGGCTTTCATCACCGTTTACAGTTGCGGGGCAGCGAGGGATTCACACCCTCTTCCCTATTCTCCCGCCGTCTCTAGGAGGCTATCAGACTTCACATAAGCCGACTGCAAAATCGACTGATCGGCCCATATCTCCGAGAATTTTCGACAAATAGTCCAGCTATTCGCTCTCAAATCCTCGAAAATCTGGTCTCGACCATCCGATTTTTCGCTTCGGCCCGTCAAGCCCGACAGCCTCCTAAGGCGGGCACCCAAACGTCAGATTGTTTGTATCTTGTAGCAGAGGCACCCTCTGCTGTCAATTGCTTTGAAGAAGGAAAAGCCTTAGCTGACGCTGAGTTCCAGCGCCTCCTCGATCCGCTCCCAGACCTCTTCGCGGCCATCTTTGCTGAGGGCTGAAAAGAGCGTAAAAGCATCCTTCGGCAACCCGGTCGCCTCAAGGATCGGCTTAATCTGGGTAGCTCGCCGGTTGCGAGTGATCTTATCGATTTTGGTGATGACCGGAATGGTCGGGATCTCGAACTCCTCCAGCCAATCGAGCAATTCGAGATCTTCCTCACGAGGTACCCGGCGGATGTCGAACAACATCACGACCGCCCGCAACTGCGGTCGCTGCTCCAGGTAGGTCCTCATCATCGGCCCCCAAGCCTTTTTCACCGCCAGGGGCACCCTGGCAAAACCATAACCGGGCAGATCGACCAGGGAAAACTCCCCGTTGATATCGAAAAAATTCAGCAACTGGGTACGTCCGGGGGTCGACGAGGTGCGAACCAAGGCCCGGCGATTGACCAGTGTGTTGATCAGCGAACTTTTACCGACATTGCTACGACCGGCAAAGGCCACCTCGGGATATTCGCTTTCAGGATAGTTGGAAGGCTTGGTGGCGCTTTTCACAAAAAGCGTTGATTTTATTATCACTCTCAGAATCTCCAGATAATTGCTGACAACGAGAATACACCTCTCCCCAATCATGCGCCAAAACTTAACACAAGCGGCTCGCAAAAAGAAGCAGAACCCGTCTGCAATTACAAATCGCCATCTCCCCACACGAGCCCGCGGCATAATGATTAAAGAACCCCCAACCCACCTTAATCGCAATCTTTACAAGGAAAAAGCGTTGATTTTTTCTTTAAAAACTGTTACCTAGTAGGCTGGTTACCGGGGCGTGTTTGCACAAACGCTCCCGGGCTGCCACTATCAGCCGATTTTAATTTCATATAAAAAACCATTACCAAGGAGACCTCTGCAATGAAAGTCCGCAAGCGGATAAGCTTCATCGCCATCCCGATCCTGTTCATTCTTCTTCAGGCGGCCGTTGCCTTCGCCGATTCCCGCCCCGGCAAATTCGTCACCATCGAAGGTCAGGAAATCGGCTTCTTCCAGTTTGACGGCCGCCCCATCATCAAGGGCTGGCTGAACGGCACCGCCATCGATATCCCCATGGATACGGTTTCGCAGATCGTCTTCTTCGACAGCCCAGACATCAACTACAGCATGTTCGGCAACGACATCAGCTCAGGCAGCCTCGAAGTTACCCGAAAGTCGGACGGCAAGAAATTCATGATCCAGGATGCGTTCCTCCCCTCTGACTGCGATTGCACCTATGTAACCTACACCTACCGCAATCCGTTTACCGAAGAGATCAACCAGGGGAACACAGCGCTGGACGGTCTCCGCAAGATCATCTACGACGACGGCACCAAGTAACACCTTCCTCCTTGGCGATTCAGGGCGGGATTCCTTCGGGAATCCCGCCTTTTTTGTATCCGACACCGGCTGGACTTTATCAGGGGCTATGCTATAAATTACTTAGCTAACCTGAATGGTCATTTATCGCCCATCCCTTCAGCCAAGGAGAAAGAGCATGCTCAGCCAGAAACTTCAGGATGCCCTCAACGAGCAGATGAAAAACGAGTTCTTCTCTGCCTACCTGTACATGGCGATCGCCGGCTATTTTGA
>JAQYWA010000527.1 GCA_030145265.1 Desulfuromonas sp.
GCGTAGCTGCCACGCCGCCAACTGGCGCCGCCACTCCTTTTCCGGTTTTCTCGAGCCGGTCAAGGTGACCGACACCACGACCCTCGAAGAACTGCTGGGCGTCGAAGAGCAGCAGGCGGTGATGGTCAGCAACACCCGCCAGTTTCTGGCCGGGCTGCCGGCCAACAACGCCCTGCTCTGGGGCTCGCGGGGAACCGGCAAGTCGTCGCTGGTCAAGGCCCTGCTCAACAAGTTCGCCAGCGAGGGGCTCCGCGTCATCCAGGTCGAAAAGGAAGACCTGGTTTATCTTTCGGAGATTTTTTCTGCCGTCGAAAATGAGCCTTATCGTTTCATCCTGCTGTGCGACGACCTGACGTTCGAAGTCGGCGAACTCAGCTACAAAATGCTTAAGAGCGCCCTCGACGGCTCGGTTTACTCGGCCCCGGAAAACGTGCTGATTTACGTGACCTCCAACCGCCGTCATCTTCTTCCCGAGTACGAAAGCGACCATCTCGGCGGCAAGTACGTCAAGGGCGAGCTGCAGTTGAGCGAGGCGATGGAGGAGAAGGTTTCCCTCTCTGACCGTTTCGGTCTCTGGATTCCTTTTCATGTTTTCAGCCAAGAGCGCTATCTTGACGCCGTCCGACTGTGCGTCGAGCGCCAGGCCCGGCAGCGCAAGGTGGAAATCCCCTGGAGCAAAGAGCTGGAGCAGGAAGCGATTAAATGGTCCCATGACAAGAGCAAGCGCTGCGGCCGCACCGCCTTCCAGTTTTCCAAGAACTGGGTCGGGCGCTATCTGCTGGCGAAGGCGGGGATGTAAATTCCTGCACACAGTTCAAGTAAAAAAGGCACTTGCTCCCGAATTGGGCAAGTGCTTTTTTTGTGACAAGCTGCGAGCTTGAGTTGCAGAAGGTGGGTGTTGTACAGTATAGGGGCGACTTCGATTTGATCGTTCTCGGTTGATTTTACCCGAATGAGGATAATGCATGGCTGAGGTTATTTGGGGAATACTGCTGGAATGCTGGGAAATACTCGTCGAATCGGCGCCGTTTGTCCTGTTCGGCTTTCTGGCCGCCGGGCTGCTCAAGGGGCTGCTTCCCGAGGATCTGGTCAGCCGCCATCTCGGGCGCAGCAGCGTCGGCTCAGTGATCAAGGCTTCGCTGTTCGGCGTTCCTCTGCCGCTCTGCTCCTGCGGAGTGATCCCGGCGGCGGTTGAGCTGCGCAAGCAGGGGGCGAGCAAGGGAGCCTCGGCGGCGTTTTTGGTTTCGGTGCCGGAAACCGGGGTCGATTCCATCGCCATTACCTGGGCCCTGCTCGACCCGATCATGACGGTGATACGGCCGCTGGCAGCCTTTGTGACCGCCACGGTGACCGGCCTGCTGATCAACCGTCTGCCCGAAGACCAGGTCGCCCAGCCGGCTTCGGCTGATGCGGCCGAAGAACCGGGCTGCGGCTGACCGCCGAAACCGGGCGGGGGTGCTCCGCTCAAATCA
>JAQYWA010000528.1 GCA_030145265.1 Desulfuromonas sp.
CAGTCTGAGGCAAAACAAGCCGTTCTTTCGATAAACACAGGCGGCCGCACTGCGGCAAGCAACTCACTCCCAATCCAGAATCACCTTTCCCGACAGTCCGGAACACATCACCTCAAATCCTTTTTCGAATTCGTCGATCGCGAAGCGGTGGGTGATGATCGGCGTCAGGTCGAGTCCGGCCTGCACCAGGCTGGCCATTTTGTACCAGGTTTCGAACATCTCCCGCCCGTAAATCCCCTTGAGAGTGAGCCCTTTGAAGATGATCCGGGTCCAGTCGACCGCCATCTCTTCGGGGGGGATGCCGAGCAGGGCGATCTTGCCGCCGTGGTTGATGGTCTCGAGCATCTGCCGAAAAGCGGCAGGGGCGCCGGACATCTCCAGGCCGACGTCGAAGCCCTCGGTCATGCCGAGTTGCGCCTCCACCTCGGGGAGTGATTCTTTATCGACGCGGACCGTGCGGGTGGCGCCGAGCCGCTTGGCCAGCTCGAGGCGATAAGGGTTGACGTCGGTTATCACCACGTGGCGGGCGCCGGCGTGGCGGGCCACCGCCGCGGCCATGATGCCGATCGGCCCGGCACCGGTGATCAGCACGTCCTCCCCCACCAGATCGAAGGAGAGCGCCGTGTGCACGGCGTTGCCCAGGGGATCGAAAATGGCGGCCATGTCATCTGAGATGCCGTCGGGTAGCTTGAAGGCGTTGACCGCCGGGATCACCAGGTACTCGGCAAAGGCGCCGGCCCGGCTGACGCCGACACTGACGGCGTTGCGGCAGAGGTGGCGGCGCCCGGCCCGGCAGTTGCGGCAGTGGCCGCAGGTGACGTGCCCTTCGCCGGAAACCCGGTCGCCCAGTGCGAAGCCGCTGACTTCTTGGCCGATGCCGGCGACCTCGCCGACATATTCGTGGCCGATGATCATCGGCACCGGGATGGTCTGCTGCGCCCAGGCGTCCCAGTTGTAGATATGCACGTCAGTGCCGCAGATCGAGGTCTTGCGAATTTTGATCAACAGGTCGTTGTGGCCAACCTCGGGGATCGGCGCCTGCTGCAGCCAGAGGCCCGGTTCGGGCCTGAGCTTGGCCAGCGCCTTCATGGTTGCGTTGCTCATGGGATCACCCCCAGTTCGCGGCCAACCCGAATAAAGGCGTCAACGGCGGCATCGAGCTGCTCGCGGCTGTGGGCGGCCGACATCTGGGTGCGGATGCGGGCCTGCCCCCGCGGAACCACGGGGAAAGAGAAGCCGACCACGTAAATCCCCTCTTCCAGCAGGCGTTCGGCCATTTTCGTACTGAGCGCCGCATCGCCGATCAGCACCGGGATGATCGGATGGTCGGCGCCGGCCAGGCGGAACCCGGCCGCCTGCATGCGCTCGCGGAAATAGCGGCTGTTGTCCAGCAGCCGGGCCCGCAGTTCATCCCCCGCGTCGAGCATCTCCAGCACCCGCAGCGAGGCGTAAACCACCGCCGGGGCCAGG
>JAQYWA010000529.1 GCA_030145265.1 Desulfuromonas sp.
GATCTGCCGCCGCGGCTGGTTTTTGCTTGACCTCGTCGATGGCGCCGATCATGTACAGCGCCTGCTCCGGCGTCTCGCTGAATTCGTCGTCCAGAATCCGTTCGCATCCCGCCAGGGCCTGCTCCAGCGAGACGCTGCGCCCTTGCTGCCCGGTGAACTGCTCGGTGGTGAAGAATGGCTGGGTCAGAAAACGTTCCAGCCGGCGGGCGCGGAAGACGGTGCGGCGATCGTCCCGCGAGAGTTCCTCGATGCCGAGCATGGCGATGATGTCCTTGAGCTCCTCGTAGGTGGCCAGGGTGCGTCGGATTTCTCGGGCGATGCGGTAGTGGCGCTCGCCGACCACCTGCGGCGACAGCATCTTCGAGCCCGATTCGAGGGGATCGATGGCCGGGTAGAGCCCTTCGCTGGCCCGCCGGCGCGAGAGGACGATGGAGGCCGACAGGTGAGAGAAGGTGTGCACCGCGGCCGGGTCTGTGAAGTCGTCGGCCGGTACGTAGACCGCCTGGATTGAGGTGATCGCTCCGCGCCTGGTGTTGATGATGCGCTCCTGCAGGGCCGCCAGTTCCGAGGCCAGGGTCGGCTGGTAGCCGAGCCGCGAGGGGAGCAGTCCGAGCAGGCCGGAAATCTCCATGCCGGCCTGGATGAAGCGGAAGATGTTGTCGATCAGCAGCAGCACCTCCTGGCCGAGATCGTCGCGAAAATACTCGGCCATGGTCAGGGCGGTGAGCCCGGTGCGGAAGCGCGCGCCCGGCGGTTCATTCATCTGGCCGAAAACCATTACCGTGTTGTTGAGCACGCCGGCATCGCGCATCTCGCGGTAGAGTTCTTCCCCTTCGCGGCAGCGTTCGCCGATGCCGCAGAAGATCGAGACCCCCTGGTGCGCGCCGACCATGTTGTGAATCAGTTCGGTGATCAGCACCGTCTTGCCGACCCCGGCGCCGCCGAAAAAACCGGCCTTGCCCCCGCGTTCCAGCGGGGCGAGGACGTCGATGGCCTTGATCCCGGTGGTGAAAATTTCGGAGCGGGTCGAGCGTTCGGACAGGGGGACCGGCTTGTGGTGCACCGTGCGCAGCTCGTTGCCGACCAGTTCCTGCCCGCGATCGATAGGGGTGCCGAAGACGTTGAAGGCGCGGCCGAGGATGTTTTTGCCCACCGGCACCTGTAGCGGTTCGCCGGTGTCTTCTACCGGGGTTCCCCGGGCCAGTCCCTGGGTCGGGGTCAGGGCGATGCTGCGCACGTGGTGGGGGTCGAGATGGAGGGCGACCTCGATGATGATGTCGCCATGCTCTCCGGCGAGCAGCAGGTTGTTCACCTGCGGCAACTCGCCGTCGAAATGGACGTCCACTACGCCGCCGCGGATCGAGGCGACTGTTCCCTGGTTGTTGGTGGTTGGGGTCGGCATCGTTGAGTGGCCTTCTGTTGTTTGAACGGCTTAAAATCGGCGGGTCGCGATGGTGTTGTCTGC
>JAQYWA010000530.1 GCA_030145265.1 Desulfuromonas sp.
GCAGACAACACCATCGCGACCCGCCGATTTTAAGCCGTTCAAACAACAGAAGGCCACTCAACGATGCCGACCCCAACCACCAACAACCAGGGAACAGTCGCCTCGATCCGCGGCGGCGTAGTGGACGTCCATTTCGACGGCGAGCTGCCGCAGGTGAACAACCTGCTGCTCGCCGGAGAGCATGGCAACATCGTCATCGAAGTCGCCCTCCATCTCGACGCCCACCACGTGCGCAGCATCGCCCTCACCCCGACCCAGGGACTGGCCCGGGGAACCCCGGTGGAAGACACCGGCGAACCGCTACAGGTGCCGGTGGGCAAAAACATCCTCGGCCGCGCCTTCAACGTCTTCGGCACCCCTATCGATCGCGGGCAGGAACTGGTCGGCACCGAGCTGCGCACGGTGCACCACAAGCCGGTCCCCCTGTCCGAACGCTCGACCCGCTCCGAAATTTTCACCACCGGGATCAAGGCCATCGACGTCCTCGCCCCGCTGGAACGCGGCGGCAAGGCCGGGTTTTTCGGTGGTGCCGGGGTCGGCAAGACGGTGCTGATTACCGAACTGATTCACAACATGGTCGGCGCGCACCAGGGGGTTTCGATCTTCTGCGGCATCGGCGAACGCTGCCGCGAAGGGGAAGAACTCTACCGCGAGATGCGCGATGCCGGCGTGCTCGACAACACGGTGATGGTCTTCGGCCAGATGAACGAACCGCCGGGCGCGCGCTTCCGCACCGGGCTCACCGCCCTGACCATGGCCGAATATTTTCGCGACGATCTCGGTCAGGAGGTGCTGCTGCTGATCGACAACATCTTCCGCTTCATCCAGGCCGGCATGGAGATTTCCGGCCTGCTCGGACTGCTCCCTTCACGACTCGGCTACCAGCCAACCCTGGCCTCGGAACTGGCGGCCCTGCAGGAGCGCATCATCAACACCCGGCGCGGAGCGATCACCTCGATCCAGGCGGTCTACGTACCGGCCGACGACTTCACTGACCCGGCCGCAGTGCACACATTCTCTCATCTGTCGGCCTCCATCGTCCTCTCGCGCCGGCGCGCCAGCGAAGGGCTCTACCCGGCCATCGATCCACTCGAATCGGGCTCGAAGATGCTGTCTCCGCAAGTCGTCGGCAAACGCCACTACCGCATCGCCCGCGAAATCCGCCGCACCCTGGCCACCTACGAGGAGCTCAAGGACATCATCGCCATGCTCGGCATCGAAGAGCTCTCCCGGGACGATCGCAGGACTGTCTTCCGCGCCCGCCGGCTGGAACGTTTTCTGACCCAGCCATTCTTCACCACCGAGCAGTTCACCGGACAGGAAGGGCGCAGCGTCTCGCTGGAGCAGGCCCTGGCGGGATGCGAACGGATTCTGGACGACGAATTCAGCGAGACGCCGGAGCAGGCGCTGTACATGATCGGCGCCATCGACGAGGTCAAGCAAAAACCAGCCGCGGCGGCAGATC
>JAQYWA010000531.1 GCA_030145265.1 Desulfuromonas sp.
TTTATTGACACAGGTCAAGGCATTGCTGTGCCATTGGTGGTTTCATGAACAAAACTGCAGCTCACCGAAAGAGGAGTGGTCATTTGAATATAGAACGGTTTCATCGTGGAGATTTCTGGCGGCCCCTGGTTCAATGGCTGTTTTTTGCCTGGATCGTCGGCATCGGCATCCGTTTCTCCCTGTTTGTCCGCCATTTTGAATTGGGCGGTACGGCACCGCTGGTGTCGCGCCCGTCCGGAGTCGAGGGCTTTCTGCCGATCGGCGCCCTGGTCAGCCTCAAGCACTGGCTGGTCACCGGTGTGATCGACCGGGTGCATCCGGCGGCTCTTGTGCTGCTGCTGACTTTCATTGTTATGAGCCTGCTGGCCCGCAAGTCGTTCTGCTCATGGCTCTGTCCGGTGGGAACCCTTTCGGAGGCGGTCTGGAAGCTCGGGCGCCGGATTTTCGGCCGGACTTTCCGTATCTGGGACTGGCTCGATCTGCCACTGCGGGGGTTCAAGTATTTACTGCTTTTCTTTTTCGTGAAAATCGTTTTCCTCGATATGCCGGCCATGGCGCTCGGTGGTTTTCTGCAAGCGCCGTACTGGGCGATCAGCGATGTGAAGATGCTGCATTTCTTTTTCAACATGTCGGCGACCGTCCTGGGCGTCATTGCCGTCCTGGCGGGACTTTCCTTCTTCTACCAGAATTTCTGGTGCCGTTATCTCTGCCCTTACGGGGCATTGCTTGGCCTGTTCAGCATGGTCAGCCCGGTCAAGATCCGCCGCGATCTGGCCACCTGCATCGACTGCGGAAAATGCTCCAAGGCCTGTCCGTCCTGGTTGCCGGTACACCGCAAACAAGCGATCGCCAGCCCGGAGTGCACCGGGTGCCTGAGTTGCAGCGCTATCTGCCCGACCAGCGCACTGGCGATGGCGCCGCCGTTGCGCCGCGATCTGCTGGCCGGCTGGCGTTTTCCGCTGCTGGTGGCCGGTCTGTTTGCCCTCGGCGTCGGCGTCGGGATGGTCAGCGGCCACTGGGAAACGAGTCTCAGCTATGATGACTACCAGCGCCTTATTCCCATGGCCAGAATGCTCGGCCACTAGGAGACTGTCGGACTATGCGGGACGAAGCGAAAATTCGGAAGGTTGAGAACAGATTTTGGCTCGTTTGAGAGCTCATAGCTGTAGCTACGGGCCGAAAAGGAGCTGAAATCTGAGCCAATCAGCCGGATTTGCAGCCGGCTCATGGATAGTCCGACAGCCTTCTAGGAAGACCGCCCCAAGGCGGATAACTTCAAAGGCTTAAAGCCCAGGTAAAACCTCTGGACACGGATTTACCCGGAAAAAGCCGGATAAATATCTGATTTAACCCCAAGAGCTGGGTTTGGTAATAGATATTGACCCACATTCGTGAAATTCGTGGCAGAAAGGTTTCTTGGCGTCCTTTGCGTCTTGAGAGAGCAGAGCGAACGGGCGGTAAAAC
>JAQYWA010000532.1 GCA_030145265.1 Desulfuromonas sp.
GGGCTGCTCTCCGCCTTTTTCGCCGCGGCCCTGCTGGGGGTGCTCAACGCCCTGTTTCGCCCGATCCTGCTGCTGGTCACCCTGCCGATCAACATCCTCTCCCTTGGCCTGTTCACCTTCGTTGTCAATGCTTTGCTGCTGATGATGGTTTCCGGGGTGATCGGCGGATTCACCGTCCACGGCTTCTGGCCGGCGGTGTTCGGGTCGCTGATTATCAGCCTGGTGAGCGCGCTCCTGACCACGCTGGTGAGCGACCAAGGTCGCGTGGAGATCATCACCCTGCACAAAAGCCACGACCGCTGGGAATAGCCGGCGACGGTTATCAGGTCACGCCGCGCCACTTTCCCGTGTAAAACTGTGGGGGGCAAGTCTTGCAATGCAGCAGGCGTGGGGTCTACCATCGGAATTAGCAGATGGCGGGGCCCCCTTTGACCTTTGAGGTACCCTGATGGGCGTGAATTATGGTATAAAGTTGTTTTATATTCTGATTGCAATGCCTAACGGTAGGATGCGCGTACTCGCCGCCTGATCAGCAATAGGGAGTGGAAGCAACGGCATTCCGGCCGATTGCCGGGACAGCCGACGCAATGGAAAATTTGTTTTTAAAATATCTGTAGAGAGGTGCTCCGATGAAAAAAAGAAGAACGATTACGGCGATGCTGATCATGCTGGCCGGCATGATCTTCTGTGGCAACACCATGGCCCAACCGGAGTTCCGGACCAGGGAGCTCACTGTTCACGCCACCGGCAGATATATCCCTGACGAGATTGTCGTCAAGTTCCACCCAGGTGTCAGCGACCAGATGATCGGCAAAGTCAACCGCAGCCATGGCGCTGCCGTCTTGAGCACCAGCCGCGTTGCCGGCTTTAAAAGGTTGCGGGTTCCGAAAGGAAAAACCGTTGCCGAAATGGTCGCCATCTACAGCCATAACCCTAATGTGGAATATGCCGAGCCGAATTTCATCGCCCATGCCTTCGGCGTCCCCACCGACCCCTTGTATTCATATCAGTGGCACATGGACAATGACACCTATGGCGGCATCCACCTGAATGCGGCCCGTGATACGGAAACGGGTATCGATAATGTCATTGTCGCGGTCATCGATACCGGCGTGGCTTACGAAAATTACGAGGTACCAGGAGTGCCCATCGGCAGAAGCGGAAAATTCACCGGGGGCACCATTTTCGCCCAGGCTCCGGATCTGGCCGGCACCATTTTTGTTTCCGGCTATGACTTCGTCAACAACGACTTTCACCCCAATGACGACGAGGGGCACGGCACCCATGTCACCGGCACCATCGCCCAGTCCACCGACAACGCTCTTGGCGTTGCCGGGATAGCGCCCGGCGCCTCCATCATGCCGGTGAAGGTCCTGGACAACACCGGTTCCGGCACCTATACGGCCATTGTCGAAGGCATCTACTTTGCCGCCGACAACGGCGCCAAGGTCATCAACATGAGC
>JAQYWA010000100.1 GCA_030145265.1 Desulfuromonas sp.
CCATGACTATCCTCCGGTGAGACATTTATCAACCGCTCAAGTGTATCATTAATCCCGGCGGGGGAAAGTTTGCCCTGTCGTAACATCAGCTCGTCCGGGAGCCTCTCCCACATGTCTTTCGAATACGACAGCTTGGGATTTAAAAGGGACGCTTCCACATTATCAGCAGATCATCAGGCCGGCGCATTTTGAGGCTGCTTGCTGCTCTCGGGCACAGGGACAAGTCTTGCAATGATGCAAATGTGGCAAAGCAAGACCTGACCCTCCTGACCATCCTCGGCCCGTCCGCCTGGCTGAGCATCCGCTTCGGGTCCTGTCCCCCTCTGCGCGGGGCATAACGACAAAGTTTGGCTGCCGCACCCTGTGGGGGCTATCGACGGTGCTGGCACCGCCGGCCCGCCGGGGCCCATGAGACTTAGGCACAGCAGAGGGAGGGGACAATCCGTTTTTCTCGGACCAGGCCTACTCGAGTCCAAGTCCGCTCCCCGCTCCTGCCAGTTCTGCCTCCGCCAGCAGGTACATCGCGGCGTTCCATGACTGTCCACGCATCCCCTGGGCTTCGCCCGTCTCGCCGTGGAACCACTCGTAGAAGCCCCACTCGCCGCCGCTGTTGGCTTCGGCCATCGTCGCCAGCACCGCTGCGGCCTCGTCATGGGCGCCGCTGCGGTCGAGGGCCAGCGCCCAGAAACCGCCGACAAAGGGCCAGCATCCTCCGTTGTGGTACTGCCAGGGCCGATTCTGCCCGTGCCGATCCATGTAGGGACGCCACAAGGGGGCGTCGGGAACGATGGGATTCACCACCGTTCGCACCGGCCGGGGCTGCCCGATCGCGCTGCGGCGCAGGGCGGCAACGATGCGCTGGGCCGGCCCCTCCTCGGCAAGTCCGAACAGAACAGCGAGGAGATTGCCGAATACATCGCCTTCGTCGCCCCAGAAACCGAAGTTGACGAAGGAGAGATAGAGCCCGTTGTCCACAGCGCCGTCGAGGAGATAGTCCGTGAGCAGACGCAGGCGCCGGTAGTCGGGCCGCTGGCGCGAAAAGGGATAGAACAGGTGGTTGAAGTGAAAGAGCGTCTCGTCGGCGTTGGGCAACTTGTAGCGTCGCTTGACCTCGTACCACAACGCGTTGCTGTACAGCACGAAGCCGGAGCGTGGCATGATGTCGGCCCAGTCGCTGGCCTCGTTCTGCTGCACCAGGTGCAACCGCGGATGCTCCTAGCAGCGCAGCCAGTTGAGCGCGGCCGGCACGTGACCGGCCATGACGGTCTCGAAGCGTTCATCCGGTGCCCGCATCGCGAGGGCATGGACCGCGATCAGCCACCAAAGCGTCGCGTCGATGCAGCCCATGTACCAGAAATCCGGCTCGCGGCCGGCCGGATCGACGAACTTGGGAATCTGTCCGTTCTCCGCCTGATGGGAGGCTAAGGTTTGCAGCCCCGCGCGCGCCCCGGCCAGCAGATCGGGCTCGCCGCTGGCCGCCATCCCCAGGGCGCAGATCGCCGCATCGCGGCCGAAGATACAGGTATAGCGCCGCGCGTCTGCCGCCGGCGATGGCGTCGCTGCCAGAATGCCGGCAGGCGTCAGGTTCGCACGCAGCAGTGCTACTGCCGTTGCGTGCGCCTCGCTGCGCTGCAGATCGATGTCCCAGGGAGTCAACGCTCAGGCCCTCCTTGCCACACGCCCCAAGCGTTGCGCCAGGCGCGGCAATGTTGGGGATGGCTCAGTAGAAAAAGAGAAAAAGGGGACAGATTTGAATGGCGCTAGTTTAAGGTCTTTTTGCATGAGAAACCACCTGAAAAACATTGGGGCGGTGCTCAGCGGGCGCGGATGACCAGAACGGTCAGGTCGTCGGGGAGGGGGAGCTCGGTGTCGGTCACGACCGTGGCGATGAGGCGGTCGACCATTTCCCGGGCGCTGCTGGCACCGTCGAGGACATCCGCCAAGACCCTTTTCTCCTGGCGCTCCTTGGGGAGGGCGTCGATCAGCCCGTCGCTGTAGAGGATCAGGATGTCGCCGCTGTCGAAGGTCACCCGCCCCTCTTGGAAGGAGCCGGAGAAGATCCCCAGGGGGAGACCGCGCGGCAAAAGCTCTTCGATGGTCCCGTCTCGGCGCAGCAGGAATCCGAGGCCGTGGCCGCAGTCGGCGAAGCTCAGGGTGCGCCGGTTGACGTCGAGAAGGGCGTGGAAGAGGGTGACAAAGCTCTCGGAACGATCGAGGTCGGGGCGCAATGCCCGCTCGGCAAGGTGCAGGGCGGCGATCGGGGGGGTCACCTGGGAGACGGCGCGCAGGGCAGCCTTGACCGTCGCCATGAGCATGGCCGCCGCCATCCCCTTGCCCATGACGTCGCCAAAGGTCACGGTGAGGAGCCCTGGCGAGGCCTCCTGCCAGTCGAAGAAGTCTCCGCCTACCTGGTGAGCGGGGAGGCAGGAGGCGGCGATCTCGAAGTTGACGACCTCGGGGGGGGTGGTTGGCAGGAGGAGCGACTGCATGCGGGCGGCGCACTCAAGTTCGGTCTGCAGCCGCTGGCGTTTATTCTCGCTCTCAACAAGTTCCATCTCGGCCTTGCGGCGCCGGCTGATGTCGCGGGCGACGACGATGGCGTAGGGCAACTCCTCGAAGTCCATCCGGGCAAGGGTGAGCTCCGCCGGGTAACGGCTGCCGTTGGCGCGAATCAGGGAGGAGGTGACCAACAGGCGTTCCGTTGCTGCCGAGTCGCTGAGTTGGGGGAGGGGCTGGCCGAGGTCGGATATGTCAGGGAGCATCCGCCCCAGCAGCTCGGCGCGCCCGTACCCGAGCTGTCTGCAGGCCGATTCATTGACGTCGACGATGCGTGCCGAGGGGAGTTCGGCGAGAAAGATGGCGTCGTGAGTGTTGTCGACGAACGCCTTGAAGCGCTCGAGTTCGTAGAGGCGCCGTTGCAGTTCGGGGTAGTAGCTCTTGCGGTAGGAGTGTTCGCCGAGGCCGATCAGATCCCCCAGCGCGGTGTCGCCGGGGGGCTTAGAGGGCTTCTTCATAGATTACCTCGATGTCTCGGGGCGTCACCGGGCGAGGGTTGGTGAGCATGCAGGGGTCGCCGATGGCCTTTTTGCTGAGGAGTGCGATACTGCCCCGGTTGACCCCCAAGTCATGCAGGACCCGGTAGAGGCCGGCAGCTTTTTTCAGCGCCCGGACCTTGCCGAGCAGCGCCCCCTTCTTTCCCTTCGCGCTCATCCCCCGCAGGTCGAGTCCCATGGCGTCGGCAACTAGATCGAAGCGCTCGGCGGCCGAGGGGAAGTTGAACTCGATGACGTGGTCGAGGAGGATGGCGTTGCACTCGCCGTGGGGGGCATCGGTTTCCCCCCCGAGGCTGTGGGCCATGGCGTGGTTGGCGCCCAGAATGGCGTTGGAGAAGGCCAGTCCCGCCTGGAGGCTGCCGAGCATGATCTTGGCGCGCAGCTCGACATCTTGGGGATTCTCGATGGAGGGGACGAGGTGGCGGGAGACGAGGCGGATCGCCTCAAGGGCGTGCAGGTCGGTCATCGGCGAGTGGGCCCGGGAGACGAAGGCCTCGACGGCGTGGGTCAGGGCGTCGAGACCGGTGCAGGCGGAGAGGTAGGGGTCCATGGTCGTCAGTGTTTCCGGGTCGATGAGGGCGAGGTCGGGGACGACCGACTTGCTGATGATGGCGAACTTGATCCGCTCGGTAGGGTCGGCGATGATCGCGAACTGGGAGACGTCGGCCGAAGTGCCGCCGGTGGTCGGGATGCAGATCAGCGGCGGCATCGGTACCTCGACCTTGTCCACCCCGCGGAAGGTGAGGATGTGGCGGTTGTTGGAGCTGACGATGCCGATCCCCTTGGCGCAGTCCATGGGACTCCCGCCGCCGACGGCGACGATGGCGTTGCAGCGGGTCGCCCGGTACACCTCGGCCCCGGCCATCACCTCCGCGGCTCGTGGGTTGGGGGAGACACCGGTGAAGAGAACCGTAGCCAGCCCCTCTTCCTCAATGGCAGCGACGACCTCGGCGGTCCAACCGGCAGCCACCACTCCGGGGTCGGAGACGACCAAAACCCTCTTGCCGCCAAGGTTTTTGGCGTAAAGTCCCGCCTGCCTGCGAGCTCCGGCACCGAAGATGAACTCGGGGGAAACGAACTTGCGCAGTTCCAGATCGTTGGCCATGACGAAGGATCCTTTCTCGCAGCGCGATTCAAGCCACTCCATTATAGCAGACGGAGCCGTTGCTGAGCCCCTGGTCTGTCCCTTTGACATTATACCTTTGGTATGCCTACCTTATCCGGAACTCCCCGTCAGTTGGAAAGAGGCCCAGTAGAAGGGGTGGAAATAGTTTTTTTCGTACTGGAGGTCTGTTTCGCTTACCTTCCTCTCCGCATACCTCAAGGGGGACAGGCACCTTTTGAGGATATAACAGGAGCCAGTCCCCGCCCCCGCACCGAAGGGTATCTGGCGGTGGAGGCTGAGAGTCAATCGGTTCAGCTCCCGGCCGGTAATTGGCGTATCGACGTGGTTTGACCAGTCGGAGGGAAACTCGACCAGCCCCTCGTCGGTGAGGGTTCGTTCGGCTTCGCCGAGGTTCTCCCGGTGAGATGACCAGGGCCATTCTCTTGCGGAACTCACCATCTTTATCTGCACCGGGTTGCCCTCTACATAACGGGCTACCGTCAGCAGGTGGTCGTCGTCCTGGACGAGGGAGCTCTTGAAACGGCCTTGCCAGAGGTGGCCGCTGGTGCCGTGGTAGCGGCGCACGTGGCTGGTCATCAGCCACTGCATCCACTTGCTCAGGTCCTCACCGCGCTCGGGCCGCACCAGCAGGTGAAAATGATTCGACATCAGGCAATAGGCGATCACCTTGACCGGGTAGCGCTCCTTCGCCTCGCCGATCAGGTCCACAAACACCTCAAAGTCCGCCGCCTTGCGAAAGACCTCAGCCCGCCCATTACCGCGGTTCAGAACGTGATACACCTGATTGGCAGCTATCACCCTCGCCACCCTCGGCATCTTCCCTCCTTAGGGACTAGCTACTTTTTGCAGATTAAAAAGTTGCCTGTCCCGTTCCTACCGCAACCAGCAGTTCATTAAATGGTGCCTGTCCCCCTCAGAGTTTCCCAATTCTCCCATCTCACCGGTATGGAAACCCGTTCGGATCAAATTTGAGATCGTCGAAGGCGAACATGAATTCATGGTAGAGGGCGCGAAAAAACCACTGGTTTTTGTGGTTGAATCCGATCAGGCGACTCATGGCGGCCATATCGAGCTGCCAGCCCTCGGCCGAGCGGCGCAGCAGATAGGGCGAGGCCTGGCGGTTGTCGACCGGAAACCGCAGCACGGCCAGGTCGCCAGCGATGCGCTCTTCGACTTCGGACAGATTTTGCTCCAACCCTTTGCGCTCGTTGTTCTGCTGGGCGTCGGTCACCAGCCATTGGCGGAAGAAAGCCCGGCTCTCCGGGGTATAGATGCCGAGTTCCGGGTCTTTGACATGCTGTTGCAACACCACCAGATAGCGCTCCAGGGTCTGCCGGGGGGACGGCTGGGCAACGAAGGGACTGCGATCCCACAGGGCGGCTTTGGCCTCGGCCCCGGCGCCAATGGCTACGTCGGTTCGGGCCCCGCCTCCGCCGCTCAAATGCTCCAGGTTGACCGCGCCGCAAAGATCGGCGGAAACTTCGCCCAAGGCCCGCCCCACCAGCAGTTCCACCGTCGCCTCGACCCCGTCGCTGACCCGCCCGGCGGCAAAAAATGGGGCCATCTGTTCTCGTTCGACATAACCGACAAAGCCATCGGGAAAGACCCCTTCGAGATCGTACCCGATCTCCAGGCGCACCTGCCGCCCCGCCGGATCGACCAGCAGAAGGACACCCCGGGCGCCGGTGGTGGTCTCGCCCAACCGGAGCGTTTCGAAAAGCTGCACGGCCGCCTGGTTCAGGTCACCTGGGCTCTCGGCCAGAATGGTAAGCTGGAAATGGATGTCGAGATCCTGCAACAGCTTGTCATGGTAGTTGTTGAGACGCGCAACCCTCTCCGGTGTCAGCAGCCCGGCACGGTCATCGACAAAGGCGGTTTCCTGCTGGCTCTGACAGGCGGCCAGCAAGGCCGTGACCGCAAGGACGATCGCCAGACGACGGACCCAAAACCAGCAAAGCAACAAAATACGATGTGGTATAAATTACCTTCTCCCCAGATCGCCAATCACGGTTTTCCATTCAATCCGGTTGTAATTGTAGGCCAATCTGAAATAATTACCAGACTGTCGTCATCACCCAAGGAGTCCCCATGCCCATCGACAAGCAGATTCCAGTCCTGGTCGCCGGAGCCACCGGTTATATCGGCGCCCGCCTCATTCCCCGCCTGCTACAGGCCGGCTACCGGGTCCGCGCCCTGGCCCGTACCCCGGCCAAGCTCCGTGACCGACCATGGGCTGGCGATCGCAACATCGAGATTGTCGAAGGCGATCTGCGCGACCTCGACTCCATGATCAGCGCCTGCCGGGGCTGTCAGGCCGCCTACTACCTGGTCCATTCGATGAACCCGGCCAGCCAAGATTTTGCCCGGACCGACCGGGAGGCCGCCGGCAACATGGTAGCCGCCGCCGAAAGCACCGGTCTGAGCCGGATCATCTACCTGAGTGGTCTCGGCGAAGAGGACGGAAACCTGAGCGAACACCTGCGTTCGCGAGCCGAAGTGGCGCGTCTGCTGCGCGCGGGCAAAGTACCGGTCACGGTACTGCGGGCAGCGATGATCATCGGCGCAGGAAGCGCTTCCTTCGAAATTCTCCGCTACCTGGTAGAGAGACTACCGGTGATGATTACCCCGCGCTGGGTCGACACCCCCTGTCAGCCAATTGCCATCGAGAATGTGCTGCGCTACCTGATCGGCTGCCTCGACTGCGATCAAACGGCCGGACGGGTCTTCGACATCGGGCAACCTGAAGTACTCAGCTACCGCCAGCTGATGCGGATTTTTGCCGAGGAGGACGGACTGGCAAGAAGACTGATCATTCCGGTACCGTTGCTCACACCGCGCCTGAGTTCCTACTGGATTCACCTAGTGACCCCTGTCCCAGCGGTCTTGGCCCGCCCATTGGCGGAAGGGCTGCGCAACACCGTGGTTTGCCAGGATGTCAGCATCCGCGAAATGATTCCCCAGCAGTTGCTCGACTGCCGCCAAGCGGTCCGGGTTGCCCTTGAGCAGGTCCGCAGCCACCAGGTGGAAAGCTCCTGGCGCGATGCCGGTCGCATTCCTCCCGCCGCCTGGAGCACCCCCGGCGACCCGTCCTGGGCC
>JAQYWA010000533.1 GCA_030145265.1 Desulfuromonas sp.
GCCCCGTCGAAAAAAGTCACCCTGGCCTACGTCGAATGGGTCGCCGAGGTCGCCAGCACCAACGTCATGAAGGTGGTCCTCGAAGAACTCGGCTACGACGTCAAAATTCTTCCGGTCAGCGCTGCCGCCATGTGGCAATCCCTGTCGAGCGAAGATGCCGACGGCATGACCTCGGCCTGGCTGCCGACCACCCACGGCCACTACCTCGACGCCGTGAAGGACAAGGTCGAAGACCTCGGCCCGAACCTGATTGGTACCCGCATCGGCCTGGTTGTGCCCAAGTACGTCACCATCGACTCCATCGATGAGCTCGAAGCGAACGCCGACAAATTCAGCGGCAAGATCATCGGCATTGATCCCGGTGCCGGCATCATGAGCCTGACCGAAAAGGCCATGACTGATTACGGCATGAACAGCCTGAAGTTGAGGGGCGGCAGCGGCGCGACCATGTCCGCCACCCTCGGTGACGAAATCAAGAACAACAACTGGGTGGTCGTCACCGGCTGGACCCCGCATTGGATGTTTTCTCGCTGGGAACTCAAATACCTCAAAGACCCCAAGGGGATTTACGGCGGCGAAGAAACCATCAACACCATCGTCCGCAAGGGACTCAAGGCAGAGATGCCTGAGGTCTATGCGGTTCTCGACAACTTCAACTGGACCCCGGCCCAGTGCGAGGCGCTGATCGCCGCCAACCAGGAAGACGGAGCCGAGCCCTACACCAATGCCAAGCAATGGGTCGAAAACAACCGCGAGCTGGTCAACAGCTGGCTCGCCAAGTAACCGGATTTCCTTCGCCAACCTGAGTCCAAGAGGAGTATTCCGATTTGTCATTCTTTCGCTTCAATACATCCCTGTGCTGCCTGGCCGCCATGCTTCTGCTCTGGTCACCGGCTCCGTCCCTGGGAGCGGAAACCGTCTCCATTGAGAAATTCAACGCCCTGCAAA
Organism: Desulfuromonas sp.; assembly: GCA_030145265.1. Classification (GTDB taxonomy): domain Bacteria; phylum Desulfobacterota; class Desulfuromonadia; order Desulfuromonadales; family Trichloromonadaceae; genus Trichloromonas. Next base: position 949 of record JAQYWA010000533.1, read on the forward strand.
CCCGGGTCGCCGAACTGGAGGCCCTACTGCGCAGCCAGGCCGCGCAACCTGCAGCCGCGGCCCAGCCCCAAGAGGTTGCCGCCGCAGAAGCTGAAGCTTCTTCACAAAAAACCGACGACTACCTCAAAGTCGGCGGGGCTCTGCGCTTCAACTACACCTACAACGACGATGACCGCTGGCACAAGGACGGAAAAGAGAAGGGGGGCGACATGAAATTCGACCTCTTCCGCCTCGACGTCAACGGCTCGTACAACGATGTGCTGGTCTCCGCCCAGTACCGCTTCATGGAAGACACCCATTTCATCCATCACGGCTGGCTCGGCTACAACCTCACCGAAAAGACCGGGGTGCAGCTCGGCCTGACCCAGGTCCCCTTCGGCCTGCAGCCTTACGCCTCGCACAACTACTGGTTCGGCGTCCCCTACTACCTCGGTCTCGAAGACGACTACGACCTCGGCGTTAAGCTGCTGCACAAGGACGGCCCCGTTGACCTGCAGCTGGCCTTCTTCAA
>JAQYWA010000534.1 GCA_030145265.1 Desulfuromonas sp.
GTGGCCATTCCAGCCGGCCTTGCGCAGTGCGGGGTGAACGGCCTTGGTGTAGTCGCCGCCCTGACAGGTGACAATCGCGTCGAGTTTTTTCAGCTCGCCTATGTCATCGGCGTTCTTCAGGATGCCGGCATCCATCGGTGCGGCCTGCCCCGCCTGGGAAGTGGAAAAGAAAACCGGATTGATCCCGGCGAAGTCGTTTTCCTCCTGCATGCGTTGCATCAGGACCGACCCGACCATGCCCCGCCATCCGACAATACCGACGTTCATTATCTGCTCCTTGCTGAGGGTTTTGGTTAAAGTTTGTGGAGTATAACCGAAATGCAGAAAAAAATTAAGAGGGAGAGAGGTTTAGGGCCGAAAAAAATATTTACAGGATCCAGAACCCTGTTTCACGGACCGGTGGAGAGATGGGGGTTGCGCTGATTGGCCAGCTCATGCTAACAGTGCGGGACTTTTTTCGATGGAGTTTTAATATGGTTCACTTGACTAATATCACCCGACAGCACGGCAGCCGCGTGCTGTTTCAGAATGCCAGCTTCCAGATTCTTCCCGGCTCCCGCAGCGGCCTGGTCGGCCCGAACGGCGCCGGAAAATCGACCATCTTTCGCCTGATCACCGGCGAGGAGGTGGCCGACAACGGCGAAATAAGCTGTTCGAAGAAGACCGTGATCGGCTATTTTTCCCAGGATGTTGGCGACATGGCCGGCCGCAGCGCGCTGGAGGAGGTCATGGCCGCCTCCGCCCGCACGATGGACCTGGGTGAGCAGATCAAGGCGATGGAAGCGGCCATGTGCGAGCCGATGGAGGACGACGCCCTGGCCACCCTGCTCGAAAAGTACGGTGATGCCCAGGAGGAGTTCGAACACTGCGGCGGCTACGACCTCGAATCCCGCGTCCAGGCCGTGCTCACCGGCCTCGGCATCGGCCCCGACGACTATAACCGGCCGGTGGAAAGTTTCAGCGGCGGCTGGAAAATGCGCATCGCGCTGGCCAAAATCCTGAGCATCAACCCCGACGTGCTGCTGCTTGACGAGCCGACCAACCACCTCGACGTCGAGTCAATTGTTTGGCTCGAGAACTGGCTGGCCGAGGAATTTAAGGGGGCGGTGCTGATGACCAGCCATGACCGTGACTTTATGAACCGGCTGGTGACCCGCATTATCGAGGTCGGCGGCGGCACCATTACCACCTACGGTGGCAACTACGATTTTTACCTGCGCGAGCGGGAGATCCGCCGCGAGCAGCTGTTGGCCAGCCACCGCCGCCAGCAGGATATGCTGGCCAAGGAGGAAGACTTTATCGCCCGCTTTGCCGCCCGCGCCAGTCACGCCGCCCAGGTGCAGTCGCGGGTCAAAAAGCTCGAGAAGATCGAGCGCATTGAGCTGCCGCCGGAGCAGAAAACCGTCAAGTTCCAGTTTGCCGAGCCGCCCCGTAGTGGCGACGATGTGGTCAAGTTCGA
>JAQYWA010000101.1 GCA_030145265.1 Desulfuromonas sp.
GATGCGAATTCCCAGGCATCTGGCTATTATAATGGACGGCAACGGCCGTTGGGCCGAGCAACGGCACCTGCCGCGTATCGCCGGTCACCACCGGGGCGTGGAATCCGTTCAGGAAATCGTGGCGGAATGCCGGACCCTCGGGGTCCGCTATCTCACCCTCTATGCCTTCAGTTCTGAAAACTGGGGTCGCCCCGAGGATGAGGTCAACGCGCTGATGGGACTGCTCGGGCGTTATCTGGAGTCGGAGCTCGACACCATGTGCGCCCGCAATATCCGTTTTCAGGTGATCGGTGAAATCGATCGATTGCCGCCGGAGGTGGGGCAGGTACTGTGCCGGACCATCAAGCAGACGGCGAATAACGGAGAGATGGTATTGACCCTGGCCCTCTCGTACGGAGCCCGCAACGAGATAGTGCGGGCCATCCGCGAGCTGGCCTGTGAGGTTGCATCAGGGCGCCTTGCTCCTGAGACCATCGATGATGATCTGTTGAGCCGTAACCTCGATACTGCAGGATTGCCCGATCCCGACTTGCTGATTCGTACCAGCGGTGAAATGCGGATCAGCAATTTTCTACTCTGGCAACTCGCCTACACAGAGCTCTATTTTACAGAAGACCTATGGCCCGAATTCAGCCGCCAGAAGTTGCATCAGGCGTTTGTTGAGTTTGCGCGGCGGCAGCGCCGTTTCGGCTTGACCGGCGCTCAGGCCAAGGCGGAGGATAATCATTAAACAGCGTATCTTCACTGCCCTGATTGCGCTTCCACTGCTGGTTTTGTTTATTGCCTATTCCGGGTCGGTTCTTTTCGACCTGATGGTGATGGTCGTGGTTGTGTTGGGCCTGTCTGAGTTTTACCGCATGAGTCTGCCGGCCGAGCGGAAGCCCGAACGTTATGCGGCTGTTGCCGTTGGCGGCCTGCTGACCCTGGTGCCGGTGCTGAATGTCGGGGCGGCCTTGCCGGCGTTGACGCTGGCTATGTTCTTTTTTGCCATCTGGTTTCTGTTTCGTTTTCGTGACCTGCATTCGGTCATCCATCATCAGGCCCTGGTGTTGCTTGGTTTCCTCTATCTGCCCCTGCTGTTCGGGCATCTGTCGCTGCTGCATCGGCTTCCACATGGCAAAGAGTGGATTTTCCTCGTTCTGTTCATTGTCATGTTGGGTGATTCCGCAGCTTATTTCACTGGAATCAATTTCGGTCGTCGCAAGCTTTATCCTGCCATCAGTCCGAACAAAAGTATCGAGGGGGCGCTTGGCGGCCTTCTGGGCAGTTTTGTCGGTGCCTTGTTTTTCAAATACGGCTTTTTCCCTGAGCTGTCGGTCGGCGACTGCCTTCTTCTGGGGCTGGGGCTCGGATCACTGGGACAAATTGGCGATCTGTTCGAGTCGATGCTGAAGCGCAGCTTCGGGGTCAAGGATTCTGGAACCCTGATTCCTGGGCATGGCGGGATTCTTGATCGGCTCGATAGTTTGATTTTTGCGTTTGCCCCCGCCTATTACTATGCTCTGTGGTTTTTTCAGCCTCTGGGTCTTCATTGATGAAACAACTTGCTATTCTCGGTTCGACCGGCTCTATCGGTGTCAGCACGCTCGATATCGTTGCCGCTCATCCTGATCAATTCCGCATCGTTTCGATGACGGCCGGCCGTAACCTCCAATTGCTGCAGCAGCAGATCCGGCGGTTCAATCCCCGTCTGGTGGCGGTACTTAACCCGGCCGACGCCGATGTCCTTAAAAGTTCCCTGGGGGCCGCTGCTCCCGAGATCGTTTCCGGGATTGAGGGACTCATTGCCTGTGCCTGCCATGCCGACGTCGACATGGTGCTGTCGGCGATCGTCGGTGCGGCCGGTCTGATTCCGACCATGGCGGCTATTGAAAACGGTAAGGATATCGCCCTGGCCAACAAGGAAACCCTGGTGTCGGCCGGATCGCTGGTGATGGATGCGGTGGCCCGCAAGGGGGTTCGTCTGTTCCCTGTGGACAGCGAGCATTCTGCGATTTTTCAGTCTCTCGAAGGGCATCGGCGGCGGGATGTGCGTCGTCTGATCCTGACGGCATCCGGCGGACCGTTCCGTAACCGGGCGTTGGCAGAACTTCAGAGGGTGACTCCCGCCGAGGCCCTGGCGCATCCGAACTGGAGCATGGGGCAGAAAATTTCTATCGATTCCGCCACCATGATGAACAAAGGGCTCGAGGTAATCGAGGCCCGCTGGCTGTTTGACCTGCCCGCCGAGCAGATTTCCATTCACATTCATCCGCAGAGCGTTGTCCACTCCATGGTGGAATATCTGGACGGATCGGTGATTGCCCAACTCGGCATCCCGGATATGAAAACCCCGATTGCCTATGCCCTCTCTTATCCCGAGCGGCTCCCCCTTGATTTGCCTCCCTTGGATCTCTGCCGCCTGGGAACGCTTACATTCGAAGAGCCTGACCTGCAGCGATTCGCCTGCCTTTCCCTGGCCTATGATGCCTTGCGCGAAGGGGGGACTGCTCCGGCTGTGCTCAACGCGGCCAACGAGGTGGCAGTCGAGGCTTTTCTCAATGGGCAAATCTCTTTTCTTAATATTCCGAAACTTATTCGCGCTACACTTGAGAATCATCAGGCGACTCCGTTGGAGCACATCGACCAGGTGTTGCGAGCCGATCGTTGGGCCCGCACGGAGGCCCGCCGGATTATCGATACGTCTGTCTGACGGGAGGTTCCATGGTTACATTGCTTGCCGGCATCATCATTCTCGGCATTCTGGTTTTTGTACATGAACTGGGGCATTTCGCCGTCGCCAAGATGTCCGGCGTCAAGGTCCTCAAATTCTCCCTTGGCTTCGGGCCCCGGTTGTTTTCCCGCCAGTGGGGAGAAACCGAATACCTGATCTGCGCCATTCCTCTGGGCGGCTATGTCCAGATGCTCGGTGAAGGGATCGGTGAGGATGGCGAGGCGGTGGAGCTTTCCCCCGAAGAGCAGGAGCGCTCCTTCGCCAACAAGCCGGTGTCGAAGCGAACTGCGATTGTGGCGGCCGGACCGCTGATGAACCTGCTGCTGCCCTTTCTGGTGTTGCCGATTGCCTACATGGTCGGGGTCAATCTCCCGGCCTACCTCGACCAGCCCCCCTGTATCGGCTATGTTGCGGCCGATACACCGGGTGCCCGGTCCGGTTTCCAGCCTGGAGACTGCATCGAAGCGATCAACGGTGACCAGGTCGCCATCTGGACCGACAGCAGTCATGCCTTGATCGCCCATGTCGGATCAACCCTGGAGTTTCAGGTCGACAGAGCGGGCAGCCCGTTTATGTTTACGATGGACCCGGATGAAGGTGGACTTGAGGGGCTGCAGTCGTTGGGCCTGTTCCCACGCCAGGAGGCCATCGTCGGTGCCCTTGCGCCGGGAATGCCGGCCCTGGCGGCCGGGCTGGAAGTCGGCGACCGGATTGTCGCCATTGCCGAGTCGCCGGTGGCGTCCTGGTATGATCTCAAGCGCATCATCCAGCAGGGGGGAGGCGATTCCCAGACCTTTGTTCTGGAGCGGAATGGCCAGCCGCTGACCCTGTCGATCAAGCCGGTCAGGGATGATGTCAACGGCGCCGACTACCTGATCGGGATCGCCCCGATGCAGGACAGTGTATTCAGGCGTTTTGGCCCCATCGAGGCGTTCAGGGCCGGAGCCGACCGGACCGTCGAGCTGATCAAGTTGACCCTGGTGTTTATCCAGAAAATGGTTTCCGGGCATGTCTCTGCCAAGAGTATCGGCGGCCCGATCACCGTGGTGCAGATCGCCGGGCAGGCGGCCCAGACCGATCTGTCCAGTATTCTGACCGTGCTCGCCTTTCTCAGTATCCAGCTCGGTATTCTTAACCTGCTGCCGATCCCGATACTTGATGGCGGACATCTGTTTTTCAACCTGTACGAATGTGTTTTCAGACGCCCGATGTCACTGCGCGCTCGCGAGATCGCCCAGCAGATCGGCTTGCTGCTGCTCATTGCCCTGATGGTTCTGGCTTTTTACAACGACATTGTCAGGATTTTCTTCGGGGGGCAGTAATGAACGAGTTGCTCCTGGTGGTTGATACGGCGACACCGGCCGGAAGTGTGGCCTTGTCTCGAGGTACCACGCTGCTTGGCGAAATCGCGCTCAACGTCCGAAAAAACCACACTGATCACCTGTTGAACATCATTCAGCAGTTGTTGAAGGATGCCGACCTGTCGCTTGGCCAACTGGACGCCTTCGGCGTAGTCTTAGGCCCCGGCTCTTTTACCGGGTTGCGGGTTGGCGTTGCAACGGTCAAGGGGCTGGCCCTGGCGACAGACCGGCCGGTGGTCGGTGTTTCCTCCCTGGCCACCCTGGCGATGCAGGTGCCGCTTTCCGTGTTTCCGGTATGCGCCCTGCTTGACGCTCGCAAATCCGAAGTCTATGCCGGGCTGTTCGATTGGAAGAATGACCGACTGGAGCCGATGGGGGAAGAAACCGTGCTGCCTCCGGCCAGGTTGCTCGACTCGCTGGATCAGGAACTGGTCTTTGTCGGCGATGGAGCATTGGCGTATCGCGAGTTGATCGTTGCGCGCCTCGGGGGGCGGGCTCACTTCCCTCCGTGGCCGTTACACATGCCCCGCGCATCGAGTGCCGCGTCACTGGTCCTCGATGGGTTGCGTCAACAGAAGGTGATCCCCCTGGAAAGTCTTGTCCCTGCCTATATCCGCCCCTCTGAGGCTGAAGTCATGTGGGCTTCTCGCGAAGGGTAAAATGAAAGTCTTCCCGGGCGGTATAGATGGTTGACAAGCAAAAATCCATTGGTTATTTTAAAATGACGTTTTCGCTCGATGTTAACCCTTTCTCGGGAGGTGTTTTATGGAGGAAAAGGATCCGACGAATCAACAACTGGCTCAGCAACTTTTTGATGCAAATCCGCGATTCCGCCTGCTGTATGAAGAGCATCATCTGCTTGAAAAAGAGTTGCAGAAGCTGGACCAAAAAGCCCACTTGACCCCCGACGAAGAACTTGAAAGAAGAAAAGTGCAAAAATTGAAACTGGCTGGAAAGGATGAAATGGAGCATATTATCGCCCAGTACAGCCTGTAATTCTTTTTCTGCGACCAGTCCGGATAAGGGTTTGGGCATTTTGCCCGAACCCTTTCCTGTATCACGGGTAGTTTCTCTAGCCGGAACAAATCTTTGCTGGGCCCATACTTGTCTATTTGTGGGGTCGGTTTGACTTTACCTTTTGGACACAAACAGTTGGAAGGATTCATACTAAACCATGACAGCGAAACGCAGTGATGCCATTACCCAGGGCTTTGAACGTACTCCCCATCGGGCTCTTCTAAAAGGGACCGGGGTGCCCGATACAGAAATGAAGAAACCGTTCATCGGTATCGCTACATCGTTTACCGACCTGATTCCCGGACATACCGGGATGCGCGATCTCGAGCGGTTTATCGAAAAGGGGGTGCACAGTGGAGGCGGCTACTCGTTCTTTTTTGGCATTCCCGGGGTCTGCGACGGAATCGCCATGGGTCACAAAGGGATGCACTACTCCCTGCCGACTCGTGAACTGATTGCTGATATGGTCGAATCGGTCGCCGAGGCCCATCGACTCGATGGTTTGGTGTTGTTGACCAACTGCGACAAAATCACCCCCGGGATGCTGATGGCGGCCGCCCGGCTTGACATCCCCTGCATTGTGGTCACGGCCGGGCCGATGATGGCTGGTACGGGACAGAAGGGCCGTCGCTTTTCCTTTGTCACCGACACCTTCGAGGCCATGGCCCAATACAAGGCCGGGGTGATCGATGAACAAGAACTGATGATGTGCGAAGATCACGCCTGCCCGACCGCCGGTTCCTGCCAGGGGCTCTTTACCGCCAACACCATGGCGATTCTGACCGAAACTCTCGGCATGAGTCTGGTTCGTTGCGGCACCGCGCTGGCCGTCTCGTCGCTGAAAAAACGCATTGCTTTCGCCTCGGGCGAGCGGATCGTCGGGCTGGTGCGGGACAATATTACCCCCCGGCAGATTCTGACCAAAGAAGCTTTTGAAAACGCCATTCGTGTCGATCTGGCACTCGGCGGCTCGAGCAATACGGTGCTGCACCTTCTTTCCATCGCCCGCGAGGCCGGCGTTGACCTGCCGCTGGAAGAGTTCGACCGGCTCAGCCGCAGCACACCGCAGCTGGCCTCAATGAACCCTGGGGGCAAACATTTCATGGAGGATCTCGATGCCGCCGGCGGCGTTTCCGCAGTCCTTTACCAGCTGCGTGATCGGATCAATGATAACCCGACCTTGACCGGGCCGACGGTGAAGCAGATCATTGCCAGCGTGGCTGAGGTCGACGAAGAGGTGGTCCACCCGGTTGCTTCTCCGGTCCGGTCCGAGGGGGGCATTGCGATTCTTTCCGGTAACCTGGCCCCGGATGGCGCCGTGGTCAAGCAATCCGGTGTTTCCGACAAAATGATGAATTTTGAGGGTCAGGCCCGCTGCTTCGAATCGGAAGAGGCGGCCATGGAGGCCCTGATGGGTGGCACAGTCGTCGCTGGAGACGTGGTGGTAATCCGCTACGAAGGGCCCAAGGGAGGGCCTGGGATGCGCGAAATGCTTGCCCCGACCGCGACCCTGATGGGCCTCGGCCTCGGCGACAGCGTGGCCCTGATTACTGATGGCCGGTTTTCCGGCGGCACCCGCGGACCCTGCATCGGGCATATCTCGCCCGAAGCGGCCGTAGGCGGTCCGATTGCCCTGGTTGAGGATGGCGACACCATTCTGCTCGACATCCCCAACCGCCGCCTTGAGCTTCAGGTCGCAGACGATGTCCTGGCCCAGCGTATGGCTCGCTGGCAGAAGCCTGAGCCGAAAATCAAGACCGGCTGGCTGGCCCGGTATGCCGCGGTGGTGACTTCGGCCAATACTGGCGCCATCTGCAAGGCTGACTGATCTCGCAACTTCCCGGTGGGGAACCGGGACCCGTTTCATAATGGTTTTACATTGGAGGAAATTTTTGTGAAAAAGACTGGTTCTCAGATACTTCTGGAATGTCTGGCCCTCGAAGGGGTGGAAACCATTTTTGGGTATCCCGGGGGGACGGTTATCAATATCTATGATGACCTGATGGATTCGCCGATTAAGCACATTCTGACCCGGCATGAGCAGGCGGCTGTGCATGCCGCCGACGGCTATGCCCGCGCTACCGGCAAGGTCGGTGTCGCCCTCGCCACCAGCGGTCCCGGTGCCACCAACACCATTACCGGCATCGC
>JAQYWA010000535.1 GCA_030145265.1 Desulfuromonas sp.
CCGATACCAGCATCGCCGAACTTTTTAACTTCGAAACCTTCCCGGTGGCGGTGGTCGATGCAGACAACCGGCTCAAGGGGCTGGTCATCCGCGGCGCCCTGCTCGGGGCCCTGGCTGAAAGGAGGGGCAACTGATGAGTATGAATATGCCGCTGCCGAAGTTTCCCCTCGGCAACGCCATCGAGGCGTTGATCGACTTTTTCACTGAACATTTCGCGTTTTTCACCAAGGGCCTCTCCCGGGTCACTGAAACGGGCATCGACGCCCTGGTCGAAGGAATGCTGTGGCTGCCCCCCTGGGCCCTGATCCTCCTCTTCGCCGCCCTGGCCCTATGGCTGAGCACCCGCCGCATCGCCCTCTTTACCCTGGTCGGGCTGTTTTTCGTATGGAACCTGAGACTATGGGAGCCGACCGTCTCGACCATTGCCCTGGTGCTGATCTCCACTTTAGTGGCAGTCAGTGCCGCCATCCCCCTCGGCATCCTCGCCGCCCTATACCGGCCGGTGAACCGGGTCACCATGCCGGTGCTCGATTTCATGCAGACCATGCCGGCCTTCGTCTACCTGATCCCGGCGATCCCTTTTTTCGGCCTGGGCCCGGTTTCGGCGATTTTTTCGACGGTGATTTTCGCGATGCCGCCGGCGATCCGCCTGACCTGCCTCGGCATCCAGCAGGTTCCCGAAGACCTGATCGAGGCGGCCGACGCCTTCGGCTCGACCCGCAGTCAAAAACTGTTCAAGCTGCAACTACCCCTGGCCGGACCGACCATCATGGCCGGGGTTAACCAGACCATCATGCTCTCGCTCTCCATGGTCGTCATCGCCGCCATGATCGGCGCCGGCGGCCTCGGGGGGGAAGTCTGGAAGGCAATCCAGCGGCTCAAGCCGGGGATGGGATTTGAAGCAGGGCTCGGCGTCGTCATCGTCGCCATCATTCTCGACCGCATCACCCAGAATATCGGCAAGGGCAAAACCGCCCCCTGAACGACAACCCTTTTGTATTGCCATGAAGGAGAGTCCCATGAAAAAAATTTGCACCGCAGTGCTGTTGCTTCTGCTGAGCGCAAGCCTTTGCGCCTGCACCCTCAAAGGAAAAGAACCGCAAACAAGCGTCAAGTGCCCCGCCTGCGGCTACGAGTTTGAAGTACCGCCCCACGGGCGGTAAGTTCAGTTCAAGATTCAGCCCTTTTATTTGTTTTAATCCTCAAAGGAGAAATTTCCATGAAAAGAATCCTCGCCCTGCTGCTGGTCTTTACCAGCCTGTTTCTCGGCGCCTGCTCCGAACAGCAAAATGCCACCGGCGAAACCGCCCCGTCGAAAAAAGTCACCCTGGCCTACGTCGAATGGGTCGCCGAGGTCGCCAGCACCAACGTCATGAAGGTGGTCCTCGAAGAACTCGGCTACGACGTCAAAATTCTTCCGGTCAGCGCTGCCGCCATGTGGCAATCCCTG
>JAQYWA010000536.1 GCA_030145265.1 Desulfuromonas sp.
GGCGGCAGTATGTGGCGACGTTTTGGCCTGGTTCGGCAGGTAAAACTCAATCTTCTGAAGTTCATTCGGCTTCGGGGGACACCCGATGAAATTGCCAAGGGGATGGCCCTGGGAATTTTTATCGGCATGACGCCGACTTTCGGGTCCCAGATGCTGCTCGCTGTTTTTTTCGCCTTTCTGCTGCGGGAAAACAAGCTGGCGGCCGTGCTCGGTGTGTGGGTTACCAACCCGGTGACGGCCCCGTTTATTTACGCACTCGAATACGAATCGGGGCGACTGCTCCTCGGCATGTCCCGAGTCAGCCTGCCGGCGGAACGGAGCTTAGATTCGCTGAAGACCATGGGCTGGGAAGTTTTGGCTCCGCTTGGACTGGGCAGCCTGATCTACGGGGTGGTTTGCGCAGCCTTGGCGTTTGCTCTGACTTTGCGGGCGGTCCCCCTGGTCAAGGCCTGGCACATTCCCCGCTGGCCCCGGCCGAGACTGAAACACTGACCTTTTTCCCAAATCTGTTTGTATTCGTATTTATTTGCAAAACAAAGGTATCAACGCAATGACGCAGAGACGCAAAGAAAGTCGAAAAAGAAACTCATTTTTATAAGCTTTTACTTTGCGCCCTTGCGCCTCTGCGTTTAAATCAGCCCTTGGCCCTCGTCCTGGCTATTGCCCAGTTTTCATTCAACCGGATACGTCACAATCGGACCTCAAAGTATTTATGGATTATCGCCCTAAAAAACGTTTTGGTCAGAATTTTCTCCATGATCGCTCGGTCGTTGACCGTATTATGGTTGCCGCCGATCTGCAGAAAACCGACCAGGCCTTGGAAATCGGTCCCGGTCTCGGTGCGCTGACCGATCGCATGTTGCCGCTGGTTGACCGTCTTCACGTGATGGAGGTGGACCGCGACCTGATCGATGGTCTGAACGCCCGCCAGGCCCCCAACCTGACCGTGCATGCTGGCGATGCCCTGCGCCTCGACTGGGACGCATTGCTCGGCTCCGGGCCGTTGAAACTGGTGGCCAATCTCCCTTACAACATTTCAAGTCAGGTTTTGTTCAAACTTCTCGATCATCGCCAGCTCTTCTCCCGCGCCGTTCTCATGTTTCAGAAGGAAGTCGGCGACCGCATCTCTGCGTCTCCCGGTTGCCGCGATTACGGCATCCTTTCGGTATTCTGTCAGCTCTGGTTCGATGTGCGCCGGGTCGTCATCGTGCCGCCAGGGGCCTTTCATCCCCCGCCCAAGGTGACCTCGGTGGTTCTCGCCTTCGAGCCCCTGGCGCAGGCGCGGGTGCCGGTGGCCGATGAAGTTTTTTTCCGCCGGGTGGTCAAGGGCGCTTTCGCTCAGCGTCGCAAGACTCTGCGCAATACCCTCACCTCAGCCGGATTCGGTTTTGACGGTCTGGAGCAGGTGCTGATCGACATCGGTATCGATCCGGGCCGGCGCGGCGAAAC
>JAQYWA010000537.1 GCA_030145265.1 Desulfuromonas sp.
CCACTGCAGCGCCATGGGCGCTGCGGCCGGGACGAAAACCATAGCTGCTCTCGGAAAATTCCGGGTCGAACACGGGGATGAGGATCTGCGAGATCGCCTGTTGCACCAATCGATCCGTTACGGTCGGAATGCCGAGCTTGCGCACTCCGCCACCGGGTTTGGGTATCTCTACCCGGAGCACCGGCCGGAGTCGATAGGTGCCCTCGCGCAATCTCTGCCGTAGTTCGGGCCAGTTATATCAGAGAAATTCGGCGGTTTCTTCGATACTGCGGCCATCAACTCCGGCCGCGCCACCGTTACGCTTGACCTGATTCCATGCCAACCGCATATTCTCCGACTCGATCACCTGTTCGAGCAATAGCTGTGCTGACGGGTCGGAATTTGCTCCCACACATGGACTGGACACGACACCATGGGCGTATTCTCGCGGATACCGTCCGCTACCCTCTGCCCCGGCGCAGTCGTAACTGCTTTCTGTCGTATATCCGGTTCGCACTGTGAGAGATTCCTTCCACAACTCAAGGTTCGGCCCTTCGTCCATGATCGATGCGGACTACTATGGCCTCGGCTGACTTCCATGCCGCTTCCCGCCGCCTCGCGACGACGGTAGCTCGAAGCACGGCATGAGACCTCCCCGGGTAATGCGCACCTGCCTTCACGCTTATACCTGCCGCAATACGACCCTGCCTTCCGTGCAGGTATGGGACTTTGGAGATATGTGCCTCCTCATCCGACACAGCCGCCTCGTATGCGATTCCTGTTGGTCAGGTCAGCGTTTTGCCTTCGGCTTCCTCCCCACGGCACCTCGCGGTGACGCAGTTGCCATTCAGCTAGGACTTCCCCCTGCCGGGTGTCCAAGGGACTTTCACCCTCAAGCAAGTGCGCCCTGCCGGGCGCACACATAAAAAAAGGCAAGGAGCGAACTCCTTGCCTTTTTGATTTAACTTGTAGACCTGATTAGGCCTGTTCGTCCGTCGCCTCTTCGGCAACTTCTGCAGCCGCAGGCTCAGCAGCAGGTTCAGCAACCAGCGCCGCGACAGACTCACCAGCGGCCTGCTTGCGGGGGCGAGGAGTGAAACCCTCTTCGACCAGCTCTATAATCGACTGGGACGCATTGTCACCAACCCGATTGGACAGCTTAATGATGCGGGTGTACCCACCGGGTCGATCCTGGTAACGGGGTGCCAGACGATCGAACAGCTTGGCGACGATCTTGCTGTCACGCACCACCTGCAGCACCTGACGGCGCGCGTGAAGGTCACCGCGCTTGCCGAGGGTAATCATTTTATCAGCAACTTTTCGCAACTCTTTGGCGCGACAGTCAGTAGTGGTGATTCTTTCGTGATCGAGCAGCGAAGTCACCATGTTGCGCATCATAGCGGAACGGTGGCTGGAGTTACGACCGAGCCGTCTTCCGGATTTATTGTGACGCATTGTTCTGTGGTCCTT
>JAQYWA010000102.1 GCA_030145265.1 Desulfuromonas sp.
GCTTAACGCCTCCCCCCTCACGCCTCACGGATTTCATGCCGCCTGATGATGGGGGCAGGCGAAATGCTCGCCAGCGATATAGCCGTGGACCGGACAGATGGTGAACGTTGGACTGATCGTAAAATACGGCAGGTGGAAGTTTTCTGCGATCCGTTTGACCAACAACCTGGCGCTGCTCCAATCGTCGATGCGCTCGCCGAGGAAGCCGTGAAAAACCGTGCCGCCGGTGTACTGGGTCTGCAGGCCGTCCTGATGCGACAGGGCCTGAAAAATGTCGTCGGTGCTCCCCACCGGCAACTGGGTGGAGTTGGTGTAATAGGGCTCGTCGCTGCCGGCGGTGATGATGTCGGAGAACATCTTGCGATCCCGCTGGGCCAGCCGGAAGCTGGTCCCCTCGGCCGGAGTGGCCTCAAGATTGAACAGGTGCCCCGTTTCTTCCTGGTAGGTTTCAAGCTGGGCGCGCATAAAGTGCAGGGTGCGAACAGCCAGATTTTTGCCTTCAGCGGTGTCGATGCCGACCCCGACCAGGTTGAGACAGGCCTCGTTCATGCCGAGCAGGCCGATGGTGGAGAAATGGTTGTCCCAGAAATGGCCGCTACGCTCGCGGATCCCCGACAGGTAGTAGCGGCTGTAGGGATAGAGACCCTCCTCGGTGAAACGCTCAAGCTGCTTGCGCTTGATCTCGAGGGACTCGTAGGCGAGCCGCATCAGGTCGGAAATACGGGTAAAAAAAGCCTCTTCGCTGTCGGCCAGGTACGCTGCCCGAGGCAGGTTGAGGGTGACCACGCCGATCGAGCCGGTCAGGGGGTTGGAACCGAACAACCCACCGCCGCGTCGCCGCAACTCGCGGTTATCCAGACGCAACCGGCAGCACATGGAACGGGCGTCCTCGGGATCCATGTCCGAGTTGATGAAGTTGCTGAAATAAGGGATACCGTACTTGGCAGTCATCTCCCAGATCGGCTGGAAGCGCAGACTGTCCCAGTCGAAGCCGACGGTGATGTTGTAGGTCGGGATCGGGAAGGAAAAGATCCGTCCCGAGCTGTCTCCATCCATCATCACCTCGCAGAAGGCCTTATTGAACATGTCCATCTCGGCTTGGAATTCGCCGTAGCTGGCTTCCATCAGCTCGCCGCCGATGATCACCGCCTCGTTCGCCATATTCTTCGGCGGGGTCATGTCCATGGTGATGTTGGTGAAGGGGGTCTGAAAACCGACCCGGGTCGGCACGTTCATATTGAAGATGAACTCCTGCATCGCCTGTTTGACATCTGCATAGTCCAGTTTGTCGTAGCGGATGAACGGTGCCAGCAGGGTGTCGAAGTTGGCGAAAGCCTGGGCCCCGGCCGCCTCCCCCTGCAGGGTGTAGAAGAAGTTCACTGCCTGGCCAAGGGCGGTGCGGAAATGGCCCGCTGGCCCGCTCTGCACCTTGCCGTAGGCGCCGGTAAAGCCCTTCAACAGCAGGTCGCGAAGATCCCAGCCGCAACAGTAGACCGACAGCATCCCCAGGTCGTGGATATGGAAGGCCCCTTCGCGATGGGCATCGGCGATGTACGCGGGGTAAATTTTGTTGAGCCAGTAATTGCTGGTGATGTTGGCCGCGATGTGATTGTTGAGCCCCTGCAGCGAGTAGCCCATGTTGGCATTCTCGTTGACCCGCCAGTCTTCCTGGGTGAGATAGGAATCGATCGACTCGATCGATTCTTTCATGAACTCCCGGGTCCGGCGCAGGGTTTCATGCTGCTTGCGGTACAAGATGTAGTTTTTGGCCACCTTGGCGTGGCCGTTTTCGATCAGGATCTTCTCGACCAGATCCTGAACATTTTCCACGGTCGGCATCCGTTCGTCCTTGTAGATGACTTCGAGGATACCAACCACCTGACGGGCAATCTGCCCCGCCTTGTCCATGTCGGTGCCGCCGACGGCGCGCACTGCTTTCTGGATCGCACCGGCGATCTTCTTTTCTTCGAAAGAAACTAGCCGGCCGTCCCGCTTACGGATAAACTCGAGCATTTCCCCACCCTCCTGCAGCGAATTTAGTCAACGTGAGAACCTTAGCACAGGCCCATCTGCAGTCAAGGGAAAAACCCAACATCTGGGCAAAAAAAACCGATATGGACACAAGATCTTGTGAACAGCCAGTGGACAGACTGTGGATTAGTCGTGGATGAACAAGGCTAGCAAAGCAATATCCTTGACCCTTCGCCGAAGGGCGTGCTAAAGACACAGAAACTACGCGACACTCCGGAGGTTTGCATGGCCGATCTTGCCCGCTTTGGCATATCCATCGACGACCGACTGCTCAAACGATTTGATGACCTGATCACAGAAAAAGGCTACGGCAATCGCTCTGAAGCCATCCGCGACCTGATCCGCAACGCCCTGGTCGAAGACCAGTGGGCCCGTGGCGACGAAGAGACCGTCGGCACCGTCACCCTGGTTTACAACCACCACACCCGCGACCTGTCCGACAAACTCACGGAACACCAGCACAGCCATCATGACGCCATCGTTTCGACATTGCACGTCCATCTCGACGCCCACAACTGCCTCGAAGTCGTGGTCGTCAAGGGCAAGGCCAACGAGGTCAAGCGCATGGCCGATGAATTGATCGGCACCAAGGGGGTCAAGCACGGCAAATTGGTCACCTCGACCACCGGCGAAGACCTGATCTAAGGGTTCCGCCAAGGTCCCCGCCAGACGATGCACGCCACCGGATAGCACGAAACAGAAAATCGTATGACATAAATCCGCCAACCGCGCCCACAGGCGGCGCCACAAAAAGGCGGAATCCCGTCAACTCCAGGGCTGACGAGGCCGAATCCCGGATTTAATCACATGGCACTTTTCTTGAACATACTGATGACTTTCCCGAAACCGCTCCCTCCAAGCCCGCGACGCAACGGCAGACGACTATGGCCAAAATAGAATCCTCCCTGTTCGACCTGGGGGCCCTCGACACCCTCGCCGGCGGACAGTCGGCCATCCATCGCCTCGACCCCCGCGCCAAGCTGGTCACCACCCTGGTCTTCGTCTGCACCGTGGTTTCCTTTGGCAAGTACGAGATTTCGGCTCTGCTGCCGTTTGTCCTGTTTCCCCTGGCGCTGCTGCTGGCTGCCGACCTCCCCGCCGGCATGCTGCTAAAAAAACTGTTACTGGCCGCCCCCTTCGCCTTTTTCATCGGCGTCTTCAACCCTCTGCTCGACCGGCAGATCCTGCTGCAACTCGGCTCGCTGGAAATCAGCGGCGGCTGGATCTCCTTCACCTCGATCCTGCTGCGCTTCGCCCTGACCGTCTTTGCCGCCTTGATCCTGATCGCCACCACCAGCTTCACCGGTGTCTGCATGGCCATGGAGCGCCTCGGCGCCCCGCGCATTTTCGCCCTGCAGCTGCTGTTTCTTTACCGCTACCTGTTCGTGCTGGTCGATGAAGCCGTGCGCATGGTACGCGCCCGGGCGCTACGCTCATTTCACGGCCGCGGCATGGGCATGAAGGTAGCCGGGCACATGGCAGGACAACTGCTGCTGCGCACCCTCGACCGCGCTCAGCGGATCCACCAGGCTATGCTCTGCCGCGGCTTCGACGGCGAGATCCGCATGCTCCGCCCGCTGCATATCGGCCGCCGGGAAGTGCTGTTCACCCTCGGCTGGTCGGCACTTTTCCTATTGCTGCGCTCTGTCAACCTATCCCGCTTGCTCGGGGAATTTCTCACGGAGCTGATCCGATGAGCCACCACATCGTCGAAGTCAAAGACCTCGAATATGACTATCCCGACGGCACCTCCGCCGTGCGGGGGATGTCTTTCTGTATCCACCACGGCGAGTCGGTCGCCATCGTCGGCGCCAACGGGGCAGGCAAATCGACCCTGCTGCGCCATCTCAACGGCTACCTGACTCCGGTCAGCGGAATGGTTCGGATTGGCGATTTCCCGTTGACCAAGGCCACCATCCACGACGTACGCCGGACCGTCGGCATGATCTTCCAGGATCCAGACGACCAGCTGTTCATGCCGACCGTTTTCGATGACGTCGCCTTCGGCCCCCTCAACCTCGGCCTTTCCGACCAGCAGGTCGAGGAGCGGGTAATGCACGCCCTCGCCCAGGTCGAGGCCGAGCACCTGCGGGACCGCCCTCCGTACAAGCTCTCCGGCGGCGAAAAGCGGGCCGTGGCCATCGCCTCGGTCCTTTCCATGGCCCCCGATATCCTGGTCATGGACGAACCGACCACCGGCCTCGACCCTCGCGCCCGACGCCGTCTGATCAACCTGCTGCGCGGCTTTCACCACACCAAGATCATCGCCACCCACGACCTCGACCTGGTCCTCGACCTGTGCGAGCGAACCATCGTCATCCATAACGGGCAGGTCACCGCTGACGGACCGACCCGGGACATCTTCGGCAACGACGCCCTGCTCGAACAGAGTCACCTGGAAAAACCGCTGCGCATGCAGGGGTGCCCGAACTGCAACCGGCTCGCAAATCAACCGATCTAAAAACCAAGAGGCCGTTTCCATTACGGAAACGGCCTCTTGGTTAACCGTATTTTCTCAAACCCGCTGACTTATTTTACAGCTTCCGCCTGCGGCGTAATGACCAGATCGATCCGCCGGTTGACCGCCCGCCCTTCCGGGGTCTGGTTGGACGCCAGGGGGCGGGCCGAGCCGAAACCGACCGCCTTAAGTTTGTCCGCAGAAAGGGTCCGGTTCGCCACCAGGTACTGGCGGACCGCGTCGGCCCGCCGCTGCGACAGCTCAAGGTTGGTCGCCTCCTGACCGGTACTGTCCGAATGTCCTTCGACCACCACGTCGGGCTGGGCAAAGACGCCAATTGCCTTCTGCACCTTGCTGAGCAGGACATAGTTCTCCGGCATGATAACTTCCTGTCCGACCGGAAAGCGGATCGTCTTCAACCGGATCACCAGGTTGTTTCCCTGCTTGTAAACCTCGGCTTCGCCGGGGGCAAAGTAACTCTGCACCTCGTTGAACAGGGCCTGAAAGCGGCGCTCGCTAGCAAGCCGCTCCTTTTCGCTCTGGTCTTCCAGCGAACGACCTTCAAGTACGGCGATTTTTTCCTGCAGCCCGCTGATTTCCGCCATCTGCTCCTCCAACCGCACAGTCAACACCTCATACTGGTCCTGCCAGGTCGCAATCACCCCCAGGATGCTGGCTGCCTGCACGTCGAAGGCTTCATCCCGGCGGTCGGGAGAGGCCAGCCCTTCGGCTGCCCGGCTGAGGAAAGTTTCCATCCAGAGCGCCGCTTGCTCCGAGGTCATGGTCTTGAGTTTTTCGCTCTGTTCCAACACCCGGTTCAGCCGGCGGGCTGCAAACAGGCTCTGGCGGGAATGCTCGTCGATTTGGTCCTTCTGATAGCGATGCTGGGTGATATAGGCATCCGCCTCTTCAAGCCGGCTACGGGCTTTGGCCAAGGTCGTCGGCACCAGCTTTTCGGCTGCCTGCTTTTCAGCCCGGGCAATCTGCTCCCGCGCTTCGCTCAACGCCCGATCCTTGATCGCCCGCAGCTCCAGCTGATCGTAGTTGCGGGCCACCTTGACCTCGTTCTGCTGCGCCCAGCGCAGGTTGTCGTCCTCAATAGCCCGGGTCAGTTTGAGAAACTCCATTTCGGTGGTCTGGTAATCCTCGCCAAGGCTTTCGGCACCAGCCTTGCGGGCCAGTTCTCGAGCCTTGATGGCACTGCCGAGGGCGCTGCCGGCAATCTGGGCCGACTCCTCGGCCAGTTGCAGATGGGCCCGGGCCGATGAAATCTGCGTTAGAATTTCGGAGAGGCCGGTCTCCCGACTCATCCCTTCACGAGCGTCGTTGTAAAATGACTCCACCTTGGCAAAGCGCGTCGGCGCCATCACGTCCAGATTTTTCTGGCGGGCGGTCTCGATATCTTTTTCGAGGTTGGCCAGTTGCTCAACAGGATTTTTTTCGCTGACCGAAATTTTCTGTCCCTGCGGCCCGGAGGCGCAGCCGCCAACCAGCAACAGAATTATAACAAGCAGGACGAGGGTGTTGCTTCCTCTTGCCATCAACATTGCCTGAACCCTTTCTGGATACGAACAAAACAAATCAAGTTATACGTAAAACAACCGGACCAAAGAATAGAAACATTTCCAAATTGTACACGACTTTAAAAATAAATCCTCATTGAATTCATCATTTATTCCGCAGAACCGGCGGAATTTCCCGCTCGCAGGGGATTTTCACCTGACACAGGCCGCATGGAGACGCATCCACCCCCAGAGTGGCATTGGCGTGAACCGCAGTCACCTCACGAATATACGCATGGCACTTGTGCTTGTCATGGCCAGCGTCACTGATGGCATCTGCCGGACATCTTCGGGCGCAGACCCGGCAGGTGCCCCGGGCATAATAGAGGCACCAGGCCTGATGCGAACTATACTCCCGCGGAGTCGCCGGCAAACTGCCCCGGGCCACCACCGAACCGCAGCGCATGGCCTTGCCGACCGGAGTAATCAGACCGTCGCTGAGACCGAAGGTGCCCAACCCTGAGGCGAAAGCGACATGCCTTTCCGACCAGTTGGAGGCCAGGCCGAACCGTTCGGAAATCTGGTATGCAAAATCGGGAAGCAGGGTCGGCGCCACCGCCGCGATGCCAATCTGACCCAAGGCATCGACCAGGTGCCGCCGAAGCACTTCATTGAACGCTTCACCGAAATAGCGGGAGCGGCTCCAACGCTCGGCGGGCAGCTCCGTCGCGGCCCGCTGGTCCGCCAGGGTCGCCGCCGTCTGCGGCAGAACCCAGCTGATCACGGTCAACTCGGCGGCCGCGGCGGGAGCCGTTGAACAGCCGAGGGCGAAGGCTTCTTCGGGGGTCCAGAGAAACGGGCCGATGTCGGCCTTGAACTGGGGATAACAGGGATCGTCGCCCCGGGAAAAACCGATCAACGGCGCTCCCCAGGCCGGTTCTCCTCCGTTGCCGGTCAGTGAATTGGCCGGCGAGGTTGCGCAGAAGGCGGTGACAGCCTTGGCGATCCAGGCCGGCAATTCGCTAGCGGGGATACGGGACACGGGACACCTCCTTTGTCGATCGGATGGGGCGTAGAGTCACAGACCACCTACATATCCAGAGGGGTTGAGGAAAGCCCCAAAAGGAGCTATAAGTGCCGCCCCTCCTCCCCCTGTGACGCCGCCGGAGCTGCGTGGACGTTTTGCGAA
>JAQYWA010000538.1 GCA_030145265.1 Desulfuromonas sp.
TCGGCAAGGATGTCAACGTCTCCAACGCCACCATTTTTATGGCCCAGGACCGTACCAACGTCGAGGAGGCGTATCCCGGCGACATTATCGGCGTGCATAACCACGGCACCATCAAGATCGGTGACACCTTTACCGACAAGGAGCCGCTCAAATTCACCGGTATCCCCAGTTTCGCCCCAGAGCATTTCCGCCGGGTGCGGTTGAAAAATCCGCTCAAGGTCAAGCAACTCGAAAAGGGACTGATTCAGCTGGCCGAGGAGGGCGCGGTACAGCTGTTCCGGCCGCTGATTAACTCGGACTACATCCTTGGCGCCGTCGGCGTGCTGCAGTTCGACGTCATCATCTCGCGCTTGAAAACCGAGTACAGTGTCGATGCTATCTACGAGGGGATCAGTTACGCCACGGCCCGCTGGATAGAGTGTGGCGACAAGAAGAAACTGGCTGAGTTCGACAAGAAAAACCAAGCCAACCTGGCCCTTGATGCCGAGGGTAACCTGACCTACCTGGCTTCAAGTGAGTGGCGCCTTGAACACACCGCCGAACAGTGGCCCGATGTGCAGTTCCACAAGACCCGGGAGCACAATTAGGGTGATTGTCTGATTTTACCGTTAAAGAGGCGTCCCGCATGTGGGGACGCCTCTTTCGTTGGCGTCGCAAAAAAATCGCCCTACTGCGTTACAGCGGTTTTTCAGGACTTCGACATACCTGATGTATGCCTTTACCCCTGAAAAACCACTAAGCCTTGTTTGGCGAAATTTTTGCTTAGCCATCTTAATGTTTTTGTCGAAAGCAGCTCGGTGGTTACTCGATATCTTCGTCGACGACGATCTCGTGCCGGCCTTTGACGTGCAGGCAGTTGATGTAGCGACTTTCCACATCGGCCTCGCCAACGACTTCCCGGGCATGGGTGATACAGTAAACCCGGTGCTTTTGTTCGGCCTCGACTTTGGGCGAGGTTTGGGTTGCGCAGGCCGATAGCAGTAGCAGTGCGCAGAAAATCAGACTGAATTTTGCCATGATTGCCCCCTTTCGGTTGATATCTGCATTATAGCGGATTAATTACGCTTGGCGAATTTGGCGAGACAAAAGGCTGGGAGGCGGTTGCGTTTGCGGCATTGATTAGCCATAATTGATGGCGTCGTAAAAAGTCCGCCCTACGGCGTTACGGCGCTTTTTCAGAACCTCGACCTACCTGATGTAGGCCTTCTCCCCTGAAAAATCACCAAGCCTTGTAGGTCGAAATTTTTACTTAACCATCTCAAGACTTTTTGCGAAAGCAGCATAAATGCAATTTGGAATTATAAGCGTTGAGCCAGACTAAAGGAGTCTCATTTATGACGACCGGCCTGCCGAGAACCCGCATTAAGGACGCCCTGGCGTCGAGTTGCGAATTTATTCATCTTTGTGTCAAGGGGTGGGTGCGGACTGTGCGGCGCG
>JAQYWA010000539.1 GCA_030145265.1 Desulfuromonas sp.
TGGTCATCACCATGGGCAGCCCGGTCTCCTCCCCCGGCACCACCAACCTGTTGAAGGTGCACCGACTGGGAACCGGCGATTTCTACGAAGTGCATTAAAGGCGGATAGAAGGTAGAAGGTAGAAGGTAGAAGGTAGAAGGTAGAAGGTAGAAGGTAGAAGGTAGAAGGTAGATGGTAGAACGGGAGAACGGGAGAACGGAAGAACGGAAGAACGGAAGAACGGAAGAACGGAAGAACGGAAGAACGGAAGAACGGAAGAACGGAAGAACGGAAGAACGGAAGAACGGAAGAACGGAAGAACGGAAGAACGGAAGAGTTTTGCTGCCCTCTGCCCTTTCTGTCCTCTCCCCTCTCCCTGTCTCTGCCCTTTCCGCCCTTCTCCCTATAATTTCACACAGGAGTTAACATGCCAGACCAGAAAAAAGCCGTGGTTCTTTTCAGCGGCGGGCTCGATTCCACCACCTGCATGGCCCTTGCCCGCGCCGAGGGGTTTGCCCCCTACGCCATGAGCTTCGCCTACGGCCAGCGCCACAGCGTCGAACTGACCAAGGCCAAAGAATACGCCCCCAAGGCCGGCGCCATCGAGCACCAGCTGGTCGAGATCGACCTGCGCCGCATCGGCGGCAGCGCCTTGACCTCCGACCTGGCCGTCCCCAAGGGCGGCGTACAGGAAGGGGAAATCCCGGTCACCTACGTGCCGGCCCGCAATACCATTTTTCTCTCTTTCGCCCTCGGCTGGGCCGAGGTGCTCGGCGCCTTCGACATTTTCATCGGCGTCAACGCCCTCGACTACTCAGGCTATCCCGACTGCCGCCCCGAGTACATCGCCGCCTTCGAGAACCTGGCCAACCTGGCCACCCGGGCTGCGGTCGAAGGGGCCGGCCGATTCCGCATCCACACCCCGCTGATCGACCTCTCCAAGGCCGACATCATCCGCAAAGGGTTGGCTCTGGGGGTTGACTACGCCCTCACCCACTCCTGCTATGATCCGACCCCCGCCGGGCTGGCCTGCGGCCAGTGCGACTCCTGCCGGCTGCGCCTTAAGGGCTTTGCCGAAGTCGGCATCAGCGATCCGGCAGCGTATGCCGTGGGAGTGAGGGGTAAGGAGGGAAGAGTAAGGTGAAAAGGCAAAAATCACATATTGTAACTCCACGAAGAAGAGAGCCATGACCAAAATAACTGAACACAGCGATGCCTCACGCCTCACCCCTCCCCCCTCACGGGGCGGCGAAGCCGCCCGCATGCCCGACCTGCAGCAATCCCGGGACGACCGCAACATCGCCATCGACAAGGTGGGGGTGAAAAACATCCGCTATCCGATTGTCTTGCTCGACAAGCGGAAAGACAAACAGCACACGGTGGCCCGCATCAACATGTACGTGGACCTTCCCCATCATTTCAAGGGAACCCACATGAGCCGCTTCATCGAAATTCTC
>JAQYWA010000540.1 GCA_030145265.1 Desulfuromonas sp.
GCATTTAGAAAAGAGAATTAAAAAATAAACAAAATGCAAGGAGAGTTTTATGTTAAAGAAAATTGGTGTTGGATTTTTAATAGTACTTCTCGTTGGAGCTGGTATAGGATACAAAGTATATAAAAAAGCAGAAGATGAATTTGAAAGTTTCATGCTTAGTGAATTAAAAAGAGAAGAAGCTCTTATGATTCAAGAGTCAAAAAAGAAAGAAGAAGAAGAAAATCAAAAAAAATTACGGGAAGAAATTAAGGAGAAAGAAGCAAAAGAAGCCTCAGAAAAACTAGCGAAAGAGAAAGAAATAGAAATAGAACTAGCAAAAAAACTAGCTGAGGATGCTGCCCAAAAACTAGAAGAAACTAAAAAGATAAATGAAGAAAAGGTGGCTGCAAGCACTAAAGAGAAAGAAAAACTTGAGGCACAAAGACTTGAAAAAGAAAAACTTGAAGCTGAACTTATAGCTTTAGAAAAATTAGAGGAAGAAAGGCTAGCTGCGGAAAAACTAGCAAAAGAGAAGTTAGAAAAAGAAAGGCTTGCCGCAGATAAGTTAGAGGAAGAAAGAATACTAGCAGAACAAAAGCTAATTGAAGATACAGAGAATTCATTTACTTCAGATAAGGCAAAGGCAATGGCACTAGCAACGAAGAAGTTAACAGCTGCTCAGATTATAGATTTGATGGATATGGCTGAAGGTGGATTTACAAAAGTTGAAAAAGCGAAAGCAAAAGAGATGTTTTATAGTAACTTCACAGAAGAAGAACAGACTTGGATACTAGACGTATATAAAAAACACTACGGTAATATTTAGAGGGAGATCACGATGAAAAAACGTATAATTGGGCTTACTTTGGTTATGATGTCACTTACTGTGAATTATAGCTTTGCGCAGAAACTCGATGAGTCATACATGAATATGTTTGTTGAAAAGTTTGAGACATATACAGAAGAGCAAAAAGAAGATAGAGTTCAGTTGGTTGAGTCATTAATGGGTAATGATGAGGGACTTATAGTTCTTTATTATAAGGCCCTTCAGAAGGAAAGTGAATTTGAGAAGTATAATCTTACAAAAGAAGATGTTAAAGAAAATATAAATGCACTAGGTACTTGGTCAGTAGCAGATAGATATGCACTAGTAAAAGCAGCTGCAGAACTAGATATAGATGAAGTGAAAAAAATTAATGACAGGAATGAGAATACTACCGGTGCACCTGTAATAAGTGATAAGGAAGATGATGATACTACTAGTGGCGAGTCCAATAGCGGTCCTATTGCTACAGTGATTTTAGATGAAGAACTTCCGATGGGAAATGAGCTAAATGAAATGTTAAGAAACAAAGGATTCTTATGTGAAGAAGCAGTTGTTGTAGAAGAACTCAGAAATAAGACATTTGAAGATACAACAAATCATTGGTCGAATGATGCTGTTTTGTTTTTGGCT
>JAQYWA010000541.1 GCA_030145265.1 Desulfuromonas sp.
GTCGTAAGGTTGCCCGCCACAGGTCGCGTCGAGCATGGCCTTGATCTGATCGCGCGCGAGCAGTGACATATTGATCAATTCGCCGGTGACCGAGAGGGTGCCACTCCGAACCAGGTCGAAAACAGTCTCGATGTCGTGGGTAAATGAGGAAATTTCCTCGAAGCTGAACATGGCTTCGGACCCTTTGATGGTGTGCATGGCCCGAAAGACGGCCCCGACGATTTCCGTGTCGTCAGGGGCGTCTTCGAGCTCCATCAGCGAATTTTCCAGCAGGCCCAGTAACTCATAGGCTTCTTCGCGAAAGGCTTCGTGTTGTTGATTTTGCATCAGCGGTTCCTCTCGTCAAGAAGCTGTGACGTTGCAGATCCAGAGACAGCTCTGTTTGTCATCGGCAAGGCCGCAACCTTCCGACCGGGCCAATCCGGAGGGCTCGATGAGCTCTTCCAACGCGATGGGAGAGTCCGGGGACAGTTTTAAGGTCTGGCAGGTCCGGTGCGCAGAGCAGAGCAGTTGCAGGCAGGAGAAGTCGGCAGCCGTAACGTTGCTGCAGTCGATTGTCAGGTCTCGATGAGCGTTGAGACCCTCGACGAGGGAATCCTTGAATTGCTGGATATTCTGTATGGTGGCCTCGCCGCTGACCTGCAGCACAGGCGGCAGCTGATTTTTTGCTGGAATAACCTTACAATCGAACATAGACCCTCCTGAAAAATGTTCTGCATATCAGCCGATCAGTTTTTTGACCCCTCCCAGCAGTTTCTGTGGGTCGAATGGTTTGACCAGCCAACCGGTAGCCCCCGCAGCCTTTCCTCTTGTCTTGAAAGTGTCACTGGTTTCGGTGGTCAGCATCAAAAGCGGTGTGAACTTGTAGCTTGGAAGTCCACGCAGATTTTTGATCAGAGTGATGCCGTCCATGCGCGGCATATTGAGGTCGGTGATTACCAGGGAGAATGGTTGTCGTTTGGCCTGGTCGAGGGCCGCCTGGCCGTCTGAAGCTTCAACCACCGTGTAGCCAGCACCTTTGAGGGTGAATGAAACCATCTGCAGGATGGATCTGGAGTCGTCAGCAGCTAGAATCGTTTTGGCCATGATGTCGTTCCTTTTTTGCGATTAGGGTATGCGGATGCAATTAGAAAAGTTCGATGTCTCCGGTGTCGAGGCTTTGTTGTGAAACGGGATTATGCTGCGCTTTTTCAATAAGCTCTGAAGCGGCCACAAGGGCTTGGTTGAACTGCCTCAACTTTATCTCACAGGAATCTTTGGCGCCGAACCCGGCCTCCTCGATATCGAGAGGCAGTTCCGTCAGCCCAGCAAGGATCGAGCCCAAAATATCCAGTCTATTGTTGACATGGGAAATCACCTGGGTGGACATATCCTGAAACTGCAGGGATGTCACCGCCGAACGAACCCCCGCCTCGACTTGTTCGGATAACGTCGT
>JAQYWA010000542.1 GCA_030145265.1 Desulfuromonas sp.
CCGGGCCAGGCTGGCGCAGAAGTCCCCGATGCCGGCCAGTTCCCGCTCGAAGATCTCTTCGATTCGGCCGGAGAGTTGGTCGACCCGGACGCCCGGTGCCGGCCGCACCTGTACGCCGGCCAGCTGCGGCTGGTCGATGGGAGTGCCGATGCGGCTGACCAGGAAGACATAGACCTCCAGGATGCCTTCGATGCTTTCGTAGATATCCCGGGCCATTTTGTGAGCCAGGATGTTGTAGATCTTGCCGACGTGGCTGGTCGGGTTCTTGCCAGCCGCCGCCTCGGTGCCGATCGGCCGGCTCACCGGGATCAGGCCGTTGACCCGGTTGCCACGGCCGACTTGGCCGGAATCGGCATCCTCCGCCGAGGTGCCGAGCAGGCTGAGGTAGATGCCGTCGAGTCCCTTGCCTGGCTCGTCTAGGGTGTTGAGATGCACTTCGGCGTCCCGGAAAGGGGAGGACCAGCTGACGAACTGGCGCATTCGCTTCAGGATGACCTCCTTATGGACAAAATAGTCCCTCTCCGAACGCATGAAGCGGGCCAGCAGGGGCATGGCGATCGTCAGGTCGAGGAACCCGTCCCGTCTTACCCCCATCACCTTGATATCTTCGCCCGTTTCCGGGAATTCCTTCTTGAAATCCGTCGAATTGAGAAAGTTTTCCAGCTTGAGAACCGTCTCTTCGGTGGGGGAGGGAGGCCAGTAGCCGACCGTGGCCGAGGTGTCGTTGGCGCCGAGGATCCCCTCCGACCGGGCAAACAGGCCGGTGAGTTCTTCCGAACCTGGTTCGAGGACCACCCGGTAGGTCATGTGCTCGAGCGGATCGACGAAACGCAGGTTCTTCCGGAGCCACCCGCGCGCTGCCTCCACCGCAATTTCGGCCACGGGGATTTCCTTCCCTCCCACGTCGGCAGTGGCCCGGTCGCCGATGATCAGCTCCATCGGTTTGATGACCCGGCCGCCGCCGAAATGTTTCTCCACCCTTCCGGCCGCCAGCAGGCCCTTGTCGATGTTGTGATGCAGGACGGTGCCGAACTGCTCCAGGTAGGTGTGGGAGAGGGCGACGGAAACCGCATCCATCATGGCGTCGCACATGAAATCGGGATGGCCGACACCCTTTCGCTCGACCACCTCTATCCGGTGATCGGCGACCGGAGTTCCAAGTAGTTCCTCAACGACGAGCTGCAATTCTACCTCCCGGGGAAAAGGGCGATTCGGTTGATCCGGGCCCCTGAGAACACTTTACCAAAGGGCGGTTTGCTGTCAATTCTACGGTGGGGAAGGGGAGTGTTATAGTTTTCAGAGGAAAGGGGTCGTGGGTTTGACTCGGAAGAGGGATGGGGTGGTAATACGGCATTCGACCCTGGCAGAGAGTCTGGCAGAAGGGCCACTTTGATCTTCGGATCAGGTGGCCCTTTCTCGTAATGCAGGGTTTGT
>JAQYWA010000103.1 GCA_030145265.1 Desulfuromonas sp.
GCTTTGACCTCAGCGGCGGGGTCGACGCCTGGGGAGATCCGTTCCTTGAGCAGGTTGAGCAGAAACGCTTCTTTGCCAGCCGGCGGGTTCTGCAGCAGTTCACACAGTCCCTGGGCCTGCTCCGGGGTGAGGGGAAGCGCCGGGATACCCTGGGCGTTCCGCTCTGCTTCTTGTTTAAGATAGGTTTCGATCATCTCTCTCTCCTCAATGTAAGGGTTACGATCCGAGCGTATCGACAGCCGGAGGTGCAACTTATATTGCCAATGAAGCCGATTTTACCGGACCTCGAAAGGCCAGGGGATCGCCTTCCAAAGCCGCTGGCAGAAACCGGAAACTTGCATACTGTATACGATCATAGAGGTAATTGTCAACGTAGAAGTCGTGGAAAAATGAGAGTTTGGCGGACTATTGCAACAAGGAGTTACGAGAATAAGGATTAAAATAGCGGGGAGTCAAACCGGGGAGATTTACGACAATGGCAGCGGCTCACTGTTCCATTGGAAGCCCGGCCTTTCGCCAGGCGGACATGTGACCCTCCAGAAGGTCAAGGTTGCGGTAGCCCAAAAGACCGAGCACTGATTTAACAATCTGGGCCCGTGGGCCATGTTCGCAAATCAGCACCAGCGAGATTTCCCGGCTCTTCGGCAAATGAGCCCGGCGCAACAGAATCGACAGCAGTGGCGCATGAACAGCATCTGGAATATGCCCGGAGCGGAATTCCGGGCCGCTGCGCACATCGATCACGCAGGGAGCCTGCTTGGTTTTCAGTTTTTTGGCGAGATCGTTGATTTTCATAAAAGCCAAGTCTCCACAATCCCTGCCGGGTGATCACGACAGGTTTCGCTCATTCAGCCAGGCCATCAGCTCATCTGCAGGTAGGGGCTTGGAATAGAAAAACCCCTGGATTTCGTCGCACCCCCGGGAGCGAAGAAAATCAAGTTCAGCATCGGTTTCGACCCCCTCGGCCAGAACCCGCCGACCAAGACTGTGCCCCATAGCGATGATCGCATCGACAATGGCCGCATCATCCTTATCCATGTGAATATCACGCACAAATGAACGATCTATTTTCAGCCGATCAATCGGGAAATGCTTCAGGTAACTCAGCGATGAATAACCGGTGCCAAAATCGTCGATCGACAAGTGAATGCCGCGCACCCTGATATCGAGCATATTGGCTATGGTTTCATGAGCGCCAGACAACAACGTACTCTCGGTCAACTCCAGTTCGAGGTGGTCTGCCTCCAGCCCCGTTTCCTGCAACACCTGGTCGATCATATCAATGAAACCCGGCTGCCGGAACTGTTCTCCCGACAAATTGACAGCCATTTTGAGCAGGGGATAACCGGCCTCTTGCCAAGCGACATTCTGGGCACAGGCCGTTTTCAGCACCCACTCACCAAGCGGCCTGATGAGGCCGGTTTCTTCAGCCAACGGGATGAACCTACAGGGAGGGATCAATCCTTTCTCCGGGTGCTGCCATCGAACCAGGGCTTCAACCCCGAAAACCCTGTCCGAATCAAGATCAACCTGAGGCTGGTAGTGCAGGCAGAATTCATCGTTTCGGATTGCCCGGCGAAGGTCGGCCTCGATCTCACTCCGTTCGAGGGCCTTGCTATTCATTTTCTCGGTGAAAAACCGGTAGGTATTGCGCCCCTGCTCTTTGGCAGCATACATCGCCACATCCGCATGCTTCAACAACACTTCCGCATCGTTGCCATCAGCGGGAGCCAGCACGACACCGATACTGGTGGTTATAAAGAGTTCTTTCGATTCCAAAACCACGGGTTCGGTCATCATATCGAGAACATGCCGGGCCACGGCGACGGCGGTCTGTTCATCCTTGACCGGAGAAATCAGCAAAACGAATTCATCGCCCCCCATGCGGGCCAGAATATCATACTGACGCAAGCCCCGGCCCAGACGATCGGCCACCTGCTGCAAAAGTTCGTCGCCGGCCGCGTGGCCAAGGGTGTCATTCACCACCTTGAACTGGTCGAGGTCAAGAAACAACAGGGCCAACTGGCCATTATCGCGAGAAACCTGGGCCAGGCACTGGTTCAATCGGTCCATGAACAGCGTCCGGTTGGGCAAGCCAGTCAGGTTGTCAAAATAGGCCAACTGACGGATTTCCTGCTCGGCCTGCCGCTGGCCGCTCAAACTGTGGGCCTGAAAAATCACTCCTCCTTCTTTATCTGCTGACAGCGCAGACACCGAGAGGGCCACCGGAGCAGTGCGACCGTCGCGGCAACGATAGAAGATTTCCCAACCGGAAACTATCTCGCCGGCAAGCACCTTGTCCAACAGCGGTTTCTGTTGCTGCGG
This sequence comes from Desulfuromonas sp., assembly GCA_030145265.1. Classification (GTDB taxonomy): domain Bacteria; phylum Desulfobacterota; class Desulfuromonadia; order Desulfuromonadales; family Trichloromonadaceae; genus Trichloromonas. The sequence goes on from JAQYWA010000103.1 coordinate 2,326, forward strand.
ATCAGCCAACACACAGGAAAAAGGCTGACCGATCAACATTTCGGGAGAACAGTCGAGCATCGACAGGGTTGCCGGATTGGCGCTGACGATGGTGCCGTCAGGAGAAGTCACCACCAGGGAATCGACCATTGCGTCAAAGACGCTTTCAAGATGATCTCTGACCGAAACGAGCTCTCCCTTAAAACGATAGAGATCCTCAGCCATGCGATTGAACGACCGTGAAAGATCGCCTATTTCATCGTTAGTGTGAGCATCTATCCTCACCTTGAAATCGCCAGAGCCAATCGAGTCAGCGGCCCATTTCAAACGCCGAACAGGTCGCGATATAGCACTGGATAAAAACATGCTGACCACCAGAATTCCCGCAACCAGGAGGGCGGCGACAAGGGCAATCCGCTCTATCCCGGAACGGATCGCCAGACGAACCCGCTCACTACTGACAAGCAGTTTATTCTGTTCTCGATCCAAGGCGCGTTCAATGACCTGAAGAAAGACCTTTTCGTCCTGCTCGAAGGCTTCCTTCAAATCCAACAGGGTATCGCCAGAGTCTTCCTGCCTTATGGCTTCCAGCAACAGGGAGCTGCGATGCAGCAAAGCCTCGCCGGCCCAGCGAACCTCACTAAGGCCATCCGTATACTCAGGGAAAAATTTCACGATAAGAGATTCGTAACGCTCAAAAGCGTCACGATATTCCCAATAACCGCAAGAGATCAGTTCGAACTCTTCGTTTTTCTGGGCGGAAGCCTGTTTGGGGTCCTCTTGCAGTTGCGCAAGGAACCCGAATTCCACCGTTGACGATACGATCCGCAAGCCGGCAAAACGCAAATCATCGAGCGCCAGGCTCATCGGCAATACATCGGCGGCGGCACTTTTGAACTCAGCCTGAATGGACTGGATCACGTTAACGGAAAACACGGCGATTCCGATAGCGAAACACGTGAGTAACAGATAAGAGAAAAAGAGCTTTATTTTAATCGTCAGGCGCATATACCCCCGCTGAGAGCACCAGTAAAATCAAAAAAAAACCGTAAGAATTCAACCGGCAAACTCGACCCCCATAATACTCACATCATCGCTTGGGGCTCGGCCACCACCGAATTCCCGTAGGCTGGCCATCAGGTTTTCCATGCCTAAGGCAACGGGCAAGGTTCGGGCAAACAACAAATAATCGAACAGGCGCTGCTCTCCGAACAGCTCGCCCGCCTCGGAAAAATACTCGGTGACGCCATCCGAATAAATATACAAACGATCCCCCGGCAGCAGCTGGACCTCGCCCTCTTCATAAGGAATCAGGCCACCCATGCCGATCAGGGTGCCCCCCTCACGCAGCAGCTCCAGGGTACCGTCGGCCCGTATCACAATGGGCAAGGGATGCCCCCCGTTGCAGTACCTGACCTTGCCCGTTGCCGGCTCAAGCAGCAAGTACACAATGGTGAAAAATTTCTCGAAGCGTTCGTATGGATATTCCCGGTCGAGACCGGTCAACACTTCGGCGGGGCCGGGGATCTGGCAGTAAGGCGGGCGGTCGAGCAACCGTTTGACCAGTCGCCCGCTATGGGCCGCAAGACTCTGGTAAACCGAGACGGTGACCATGGCCGAAGAGACGCCATGACCGCTGACATCGATCAGGTAAGCCATCAGGATATCTTCCGACAGCTTCACTAGGTTGAACAGATCGCCGCCGACGGTCTCGCATGGAAGAAACTGCCAAGCGAAGGAAAAGGCTTCGGCATTGGGGCGGACACTGGGCAGGAGGCTGCGCTGGATATGCGCAGCCGAACTCAGGCCCTGCTCAATTTCAAATTGTCGAGCGATCAGACGTTCTTCAGCCAGGCTTCTTTCCGCGGCCAGGCGGGTCATATTAAGCAGCAGTTCGACCTGTTCGAGAACATGGATCGGGTTGCCTGGATCGATGATGGTGGCAGATGCCCAGGGGGTCAAGACACGCATGCGCTCAAGGCCGATGCCGTTAGATGAAAACCGCAGGCAGGGTATCTCAACGGTCTGCAGGTCGGAAGCAAACACCTGCTGGTTTTCAAGAGAGGACTGGCCAAGCAATTCGGCATCGAGCAGCATGAGGTCGGGCATGTCGCGCAGAAGTTCGCGGGCGGCTTCGAGCACTGTGGCCTGCAGCACTCGATAACCAGAACGCTTCAGGGTGCCTACCACCCGATCGCCCTGACTTCCGGCACATGCAACGAGAATTTTCTCCGCCATAGCAGTCGCCCCAATCAACACAGCCTAATGATAACTAATGAACATTTCTATCTAAACACAGACCACGACTGCTGGCAAACGCTAATTTATCCCAAACGCCGCAAAGACGATTCTATCCACCCTGGTTCTTCGTCTCGAGTTCTTCCCAGCGCTCGAACAAGTCCGCCAGTTCGGCTTCAAGCCCTTCAAGTTCGCGGGCCACGGCGGCCATGCGCACATGGTCACCCAGCTGGGCGGGGTCGGCGAGCAGGGTTTCCCGTTCGGCCTTGCGTTCTTCGAGATCAGCAATGTTCTTTTCGACCGCTTCGAGTTCCAGTCGCTCCTTGTAGCTGAGGCCCGCCTTCTTTTTTGCCTTCGGTTCGGCGGCAGGCCTTGGGACGGCTTTGCGCACCTGCCGCTCCTCTTCGGCCTGCAGCTCTTTGAAGCGGCAGAAATCCTCGTAGTTCCCTTCGTAGTAAACCACCCGACCGTCCCCCTCGAAATGGAGGATGCCGGTGGCCACGCGATCGAGAAACCAGCGGTCGTGGGTAACCACCAACACGCAGCCGGAATAGTTGACAAAGGCTTCTTCGAGCACCTGCATCGTCGGAATATCGAGATCGTTGGTCGGCTCATCGAGAACCAGCAGGTTGGCCCCCTGCAGCATCAGGCAGGCCAAGAGCAGCCGCGCCCGCTCGCCGCCGGAGAGGGTCGAGATGCGTTTGCGCTGTTCGGGGGCGGTAAACAGAAAATCCTCGAGATAGCCGATCTTGTGCCGCTTATTCCCGGCGAGGGTGACCCAGTCCCCATCCCCTACCGCCTCGTGAACAAACTGCTCGGGGTCGAGACCGCTGCGAGCCTGGTCAAGGTAGCCGATGCGGGTGTTGGAACCGAGTACCACTGCGCCGGCGGTCGGCGCCAGCTCACCTAAGGTGGTGCGCAACAGGGTGGTCTTGCCGCAGCCGTTGGGACCGAGAATCCCGATCCGCTCCCCCTTGCGCAGGATAAAGGAAAGCCGGTCGATCAGGGTGCGCCCGCCGAGTTCAACTCCCAAATCGCTAAATTCGAGGATAGTGCCGCCAAGACGCTTCTCGGAGGTAAACTCGAGCTTGACATCGCGGGTACGCAAGTCCTTCTTCTGTTCGCGCAGACCGCCGACCCGGCCGATGCGGGCCTTTTGCTTGGTGGTGCGAGCCTTGGCGCCGCGAAGCAGCCAGGCCTCCTCACGCCGCAGCAGGTTCATCAGGCGGCTCTGGGACCGCCCCTCAGACTCGAGACGCTCCTGCTTCTGCAGCAGGTAATCGCTGTAACTGCCCCGGTACTGGGTCAACTCGCCATTATCGATTTCGAACATGCGACCGATCACCCGATCGAGAAAATAGCGATCATGGGTAACCAGCACGACCGCCCCGGGATACTGCTGCAGCATCGTCTCCAAGCCGGCGATGGTGTCGGCATCGAGGTGGTTGGTAGGCTCGTCAAGCAGCAGCAGTTCCGGCTCGCGCAGAAACATCCCGGCCAGCGCCACTTTCTTAATCCACCCCCCAGATAATTCGCCCACCTTTTGCTTCATGTCGGTGATACCGAAGCGCCCGCACATATCGGCAATCCGGTGCCCGAGATCCCAACCGCCGTGCAGATCGAGCCAGCCCTGCAGCTGGTGTTGTTCCTCCATCAACCGGGCCGCCTCATCGCCTTCAGCCAGGGGAATCCGGTCAATGACTTCATGAAACCGGTCCAGCCGGCCGCGCGCCTCTTCGAGACAACCATCGAGGGTTACGCCGATAGTCAGCCCTGGGTCGAGCTCTGGGTCCTGCGGGAGGTACGCCGCGTTCAGGCCCCGCTTGCGGATCAGGGTGCCGCTGTCGGCGTCTTCGGTCGCCGCAAGAATCCGCAGCAGAGTCGATTTGCCGCAGCCGTTGCGGCCAATAACCCCGACCTTCTCACCCTCAGCGATAGCAAAAGTAAGCCCGGATAAAACCGGTCGGGCACCGTAACTTTTCTGCAATTCAGTGACATCGATGACATTCATAATTTTTCCAGCCCCTTGGGGCACAAAGATGGATAAGTAAAATACGGCCCCATATATACACGCAGTTCAAGAAAAAACCAAGATTTGCCACTGAGAAACCGAGAGCGCCACAACTGAGACATATTATGACACAGCATTGAGCTAAGTTGAGATCATCAGAAACGGGAGGTGCCCTATGTTCGAAATACTAATGCTGCTCGGATTTTTTTATGCAGGATTCTGCTACCTGCTACCCCCAAAAAAACAGCCGGCTAAACCAACGGCCCCGAAACAAAACGGCAACAGACTCCTGGCACAGGCCACGCCATCCAAACCGCACAAGATCGAACCTCATCTTGCGATAAAAGACAAACACCGCTCCGACACGCAGAAAACCCTGCGCAAACGGCGCCTGGCGAACCAGAGGAGACTTTGCAAAGCCGGGCGCCTGTGTTAACATTTTTGTTATCTTTTTACCTGATTAGCGCTAATCTTCAGCCAGTCGGAGCCAAGCTTCGGTTCGGGGCCCAGTTCGGGCTCCGACAAAAATCAACCGAGGCAAGATGCTGGTCAGATCAAAACGGCGATTGAATCGGTATTGAACTTCAGCCAAATA
>JAQYWA010000104.1 GCA_030145265.1 Desulfuromonas sp.
AGAGCATTCGCCGATCATGGATCCTGCCGCGTGAATACCGACGATTACGTGCCGGTTGCCAAATTGGGCTTTTTTCTTAAGTCCCAGCTTGCCATTGAGGATGAGCACGGCAAAGCCGCCTGAATCACCTTCGCGCCAGAGAGTTGTTCCTTCCGGAATCTGGCGAAATGCACATAAACTTAGAAACTGATCCAGTTCCGGTTCCGGCAGATCTTGAAAAAAACGAAATGTTTCACGGATGGCTTGGTTTCGCATGACATTTTCCCTCCATAATAAAATAACAATTGGGCATATATAACACATCGCGGATTCAATTCGCTAGTGCAACGGGTGGATTGATTCGCGGAAAGATAACGGACAATCGCATTTAAATCTGGCCCTTTGTCGGTTGTCCAAGCAAAAACGGGGGATACCCGATACTGGATATCCCCGCTTTTGTTCAACTATCGCTGTGCCATTAGATGGCGCCGGCTTCCTGCCGCACTTCCTCGGGGTCGGCAGTTTCACAGGAGCCGTCTTTGAGTTGGTCCTTGATCTGATCCCTGGTCTGTTTGTCTTCGGATTGGTCTTTCAGCTTGTCTTGCAGTTGAGCCCGATCGCCGTTGTCCGTGGATGGAGCTGCCGTTGCAGCTGCCGGCAAGGCGATGCAGAGTGCGCCGATAAGCAATGTTGTTACGATGTTTTTTTTGTTCATTTGATTTCTCCTTACGGGTGAGTATCCAGGTTGTGGGTTAATCCTCCAGTTTCTCTGGAAAGATCTCAGACGACTGTCTGAGCTATTTGTTACTGTGGGCGGCCTGAGTGGTTTCTTGGTGCTGATGCTTGAGCTGTTCCTGTTTCATTTCCTGTCCGGCTTCGGCCGGAGCGGATGATTCGCTGTCCGCTGTTTTGTCCTGCGTCATCTCCTGACCAGAGCCGGCCTTCGGGGCGGTTTCATCTGCTGGTTGATTTTCTGCGGAAGCGAATGCCGTTCCAGAAAAAATCAGGCACGCAAGCAAGGACATCTGTAGAATTTTTTTCATGGTCAATCTCCTTTTTTCATTTTGGGTTCTGGTTCTTTCCTGCTGTGATGAGCTTTACTATAGCGACTTACGTGCCAAAGTTGAAAAAGTCTTAAAAAGCGCCTGCTTACGGTTTGGGGCTGGCAAATTGCCGGGGCGGGGGATGGGATTGGTCGGCTCGATTTGTTTGTTGCTGGCGACAGTAAAAAATAGATTTGCATGAAAGCACGGAAAATCAAGCACTTACGTTGTAGTCAAATCGCGACCCGTATTTCTCTGGCGATGGTCTCACCGTATAAAAGGCCCGTTGCATCGATGGCATGCGGGCCTTTTGTGTTGAGGATGGCAGGGGAGTTAGAACATCGAGGCGATGCGCTCGTAGGATTTTGTCAGCCGCTTTGAGGTGGCGATGAAAATATGGCGCAGCAGGGCCAACCCCAGCATCGGGAAGTGCTGGAGCATTTCTTCAAAATTTTGACTGTGCAGCAGGAGCATTTCTGACGGTTCGATGACTTCGGCGGTGACCGAGCGGGGGTTTTGGGTCAGCAGACAGAGTTCGCCGACCACCGAGCCGGGGGTGTAGACGCCGACGATGACGTGCCTGCCGCCAAACTCGGTCTGCTTTTTGATGCCCAGTTTTCCGTTCAGGATAAAGGCAGCGAAATTGTCCGTATCCCCCTCTTCCCAAAGGTTTTTCCCCGCCTCGACCTGACTTCGTTCACAGAATTGGAGAAAGTTTTCACAGTCCTGTGGCGACAGGGTCTGAAAAAATTGAAATTGCTCACGAATGCTTTCTACGGGCATGGGTTCCCCTCCGGGGTGAATGGTCAGATAATGAATGATATCTCGCAGTGCAAAACCCAAGCCCAAGATACCATGTCATTTCGGCAGGGGGATTGTCTTGCCTTAACCCCGTGGAGCCAGTGGGGACGAAATCCTTGCATAATCGCTCTCGATAGATTAAAAAGAGGCGCAACTATCAGATAAATAGGAGAAAAGTGTGCCTGTAATCGAAGACAAGCTGTTTCGCAAAATCAAGAAACTTACCGGACGGGCGATTGGGGACTACAACCTGATCGAGGATGGTGACCGGATCGCCGTGGGGATTTCCGGCGGCAAGGATTCGTACACCCTGCTGCACATTCTTGAAAGTCTGCGGAAGCGGGCGCCGATCCGCTACGAGCTGGTGGCGGTCAACGTCGATGCCGGCTTCCCGGGGTTTCGTAAAGATCTGATTGAGGCCCACCTGAAGGAACACGGCTTCGAGCACCGCCTCGAGATGACCAACTGCTCGGAGATCATTGATGAGAAACTGCGTCCGGGTACTTCTTATTGTGCTTTTTGTGCCCGCCTGCGGCGCGGAGTGCTCTACACTCTGGCTGACCAGCTTGGCTGCAACAAGATCGCTCTCGGTCATCATCTCGACGATTTCATTGAAACCCTGCTGCTCAACCAGTTGTACGGCGGCACCCTGGCGGCCATGAGTCCGAAACTGCAGGCGGACAACCGCCGGCACACGGTGATCCGGCCGCTGGTGTATGTCGAAGAATCTGAAATTATCGAGTTTACCGCTCGTAACGAGTTTCCCATTATCTGCTGCTCCTGCCCGGTGGTCGGCACTGTCGAACAGAAGCGCCAGAGCATGAAGCAGCTGATTGCCGAACTGGCCAAGGAAAACCCCCAGATTCGCAAGAGCATGATCGGTGCGCTTGGCAATGTGCAGTTGCGGCACTTGATGGATCGCAGCCTGTCCTCTTTTGAAACCACTGGCAGCGGCGGAGATCTGGTGTAGAATGGAGAATAAAACGGAAGGACATTATGAAAAACGCTGACAAAACCGTTCTGGACATCGATCTGGCCAGCGAAGTGCAGCAGTTGCTCTTTCCTAAAAATTCGCCGGTTTGCGATTGGTGCTGCCTGGGAGTCAAAAACCACATGGCCACCGGTCTGGGGGGGGATTATTTTGATTTCCTGTCGGCCCCGGATGGCTGCCAGGTGATTTTCCTCGGTGACGTCACTGGTCACGGTCTGACCGCCTCGGTCGTCATGTCGCTGCTCTACGGCTACCTCCATCACGCGACGATGCGCCAGTGCACCCCTCTTGAGACGGTAGCGATGGTCAACACGTTTCTCCGTTCCTTTGCCGAACGCTCGGATCGTTTTGATTACCTTTTCTCGTCGTCGCTTTTTTTTAGCGTGATCGAACCGGACACTATGGAGATGCATTACGTTAACGCCGGTCACGTCGCGCCGATGGTGAAACGGGGCGACCAGGTTTTCTATCTGTCGCCGACCGGGGTGCCGCTCGGCTTTTTCGATGAGCCGGAAATGGCTATGCGCACTTTCCGCTTCGAAAAAGGCGACCGCCTGCTGCTGATGACCGACGGCATCACCGAGACGACCAGCGTCGTTGGCGAATTCTTCAGTAACCGACGTCTCGAACAGGTACTGCGATCGTTTCAGGGGGACCATCTGGAATTTCTCGACGAGGTGTTCCGTTTGGTTAACGAGTTCCGCAGCGGTGAGAGCCTGAAAGACGACTGCACGGCGATCGTCTGTGATTTTCATGCCCCGGCCGCCTTTGCCTGATGCCAATAAAAACAGGGCGCCGGTCAAGCTTGACTTGACGGCGCCCATAATTTTCCTGTCGTTGCTCCTTCCTCGGTTTAGCCTTCCTGTTCCCCCGTGCCCAGCAGTTGTTCGAAAATGGTCCGGATTTTTTCCGTCACCGAGCGGTATTCCTCGAGAAAGACCTCATCGGGCCGTCGCGGGCGGTCCGGGTAGCCGAGTCGGCGGGCCAGCTTGAGCAGATAGCCGCGTTCGCCGGACAGTTCGTTGATCGACTGGTCGTGGACCAGACGCAGGCGGTTTTCCAGTCGGCGCAGGAATTTGTAGCCGCTCTCGAGCACGACGAGATCTTCTTCGTCCAGCAGGCCTTCCTGATGCAGTGCGTTCAGTGCCTGCAGGGTGTTGTTGCTGCGCAGGCCCGGATAATCACGGCCGTGCAGGATCTGCAGGTACTGTACGATGAACTCGACGTCTACCATCCCGCCGCGGCCGGTCTTGATGTTGAAATGGCCTTCGTTTTCTCTGGCGATTTCGGTTTCCATGCGAGCCCGCAGGCGGTAAATCTCCTCCTTTAGCCCTTCCGGTACCGGTCTGTCGTAGACGAACTGGTAGTTGAGTTCCTCGATGCGCCGGGTCAGATGCTCCGGACCGAGAACCACCCTGGCCTTGGTCAGGGCCTGCCGCTCCCAAAGGGCCGCCGCTGTTTCGTGGTAGCGCTCGTAGGCGGCCAGGCTGGTGACCAGGGGCCCCTGGTTTCCCGAAGGGCGCAGCCGGGTGTCGATCTGGTAGACAAAACCTTCGCGGGTCATCAGGGTCAGCACCGAGATGATCCGCTGGGCCAGCCGCGAGAAGTATTCCGGGTTGGTCTGCTGTCTGAAACGGGCGGGCTCGGTCCCGGCCACCGGGCGGGTGTCGCCTTCGCCCTCATAGACGAAAATGATGTCCAGGTCCGAGTGATAGTTGAGTTCCATCCCTCCCTGCTTGCCCATGGCGACAATGGAAAAGCCCGCTTCCTGGTCGGTGTCGCGGCGGAAGGGGAGACCGAAGCGTGGGATCAGCTCGTCACGGGCAATGGCGACCGCCTGTTTCAGGCAGGCGTCAGCGAGATACGAGAGTTGGGAGGTCAGTTCGCCCTGGGGAGTGTGGCCGTGGGTATCGCCCATGGCGATGCGCAGGAATTCCTCGTTGCGGAAGCGGCGCAACACCTCGAGCTTTTCCTCGTAGTTGTCGGCTTCGGCTAGCAGGTTGGCCAGGTCTTTTTCTGTGGTGGCCCGGTCTTTGTACTCCATGGCATAGGAGCGGGAGACCAGTGAATCGAGAATTTCCGGGTGTTGGATGAAGATGCGCGAAAGGAACTGGCTGGTGCTGAACAGGGATATCAGCACGGTGATGATTTCGTGGTTTTCCGCCAGCAGGGCGTAAAAGGTGCCCCGTGCTCGGCGCACTGCGGTGGTCATGAAGCGCTCGAGGTTGAGCAGCGCCATGTCCGGTTCGGGCGAATCGAGGATTTCCTGCATCAGCAGCGGAGCGATGCGGTCCAGTTGGCGCCGGCTGCGCCGGGTCAAGTGGGCGTGAGGCGGGCCGTCACGGAGCAGCAGCAGGGATTCGTAGGCGGCATCCGGGTTCTTGAATCCTTTTTCTTCGAGCAGGTCTTTGACCAGGTCGATGTCGGCTGCGGGGTCGAACAGGAAGGCGACTTCGGGACGCACCACCTCGCGCATCTCTTCTTCGCTGGTGTAGAACAGGTCCCGATAAATCGCCTCGACTCCGCCGCGGTGCTTTTCGAGGGCGGCATTGAAGGACGCCGTGTCGGCGAAGCCGCAACGACGGGCCAGGGCTGTGCATTCGGCCTCGACCGTGGGCAGGTTATGGGTCTGACGCTCCTGTACTACCTGGATGCGGTGTTCGGTTGTCCGTAGGAACACGTAGGCGTCGTGCAGGACCTGTCGTACTTCTGGCTTGATCAATCCTTCGTGCTGCAGCCGTTCGAGGGCGCGCAGCGAGTTTTTCTCACGCAGGGCCGGTTTTTTTCCAGAGTGGATGAGCTGCAAGGCCTGGATGAAGAATTCAATCTCGCGGATGCCGCCGCGGCCGAGCTTGAGGTTGGTTTCCGCCTCCTGCTTGCGGGCCAGGCTCTGATCGATCTTCTGCTTCATTCCCTTGATGTCTTCAACCATGCCGTAGTCGAGGTAGCGTCGGAAGATGAAGGGTTCCAGGTTCTTGAGCAGCTTGTTGCCAAGAGGAATGGACCCGGCGACCGGGCGGCCCTTGATCATGGCGGCGCGCTCCCAGCTCTGCCCCCAGTTTTCGTAATAGACTTCGGCGCTGCGCAGCGAGTTGGCCATCTCGCCGTTGTTCCCTTCGGGGCGCAGGCGCAGATCGACGCGGAAGACGAAACCGTCCTCGGTCGGTTGGCCGATGGCCTTGGAGATCAGTTCGGAGAGTTTGCAGAAAAACGGGTGCAAGTGAATGCTGTTCTTCACTTCACCGGTGGGGCCGAGGATGCCGGAGGTCATTCCCCGTTCTGACGTGTAGAAGTAAATGAGGTCGATGTCGGAAGAGAAATTGAGCTCGCGGCCGCCGAACTTGCCCATGCCGAAGATGGTGAATTCGGCTTCGGCTGCGGCAGAGCCGTCATCCCCGTTGAGCACAGGAGCGCCGTATTCGGACCGAAGTTGGGCCATGCAGATTTCATAGGCCCGTTGCAGGCAGGCGGCGGCCAGAGCGGTTAGCTCAGCGGTGACTTCGACCAGGTCGGCCAGGCCGCCGAGGTCGCGGCTGCCAAAGCGCAGGACTTCTCGCGACTTGTAGAGGCGCAGCTGCTTTTGCAGCTCGGCGAAGTTGGTGCCGTCGGGAATCCGCTGGCGCAACTCGGCAAGCATCATCGCTTCATTTTTTTGGCAGCGGATTTCTCTTTTTACGAAGAGGTCATCAAAAAAAGCGGCCCGACGGCAGAGGATGCCGGTGAGGAACGGTGAGGCCCCCAGCACGACCAGCAGCAGCCGCCGGTTTTCCGCCTCGAGGAGCACCGACTTGAGCTGGTCTTTGTCGATGGTGCCCAGCAGGCGCTCGAGGTTGTTGAGGGCCAGGTCCGGGTCGGCGGTTGTCCGGGCCGTTTCGGTCAGGTCTGCCAGCAGCGGGATGTCCTGCAGCGCCTCGTGCAGCAGTTCGAGGTTGGTGGTGGTTTTGCCGGGCTCGGCAAAACCGAGGCCGAGCGCCAGTTCGTTTAAGGTGGTCTGCTGGCTGCCCGAGAAGGCCGCGTTCAGATAACGGACCAGTGCAGTAAGTTCCATCAGCGCCCCTTGTTGCCGATGGCGTTCAGCCCCTGCAGGTAGTCTCCCTTGACCACGCCCCGCTCGGTGATGATGGCGGTGACCAGGCGGGCCGGGGTGACATCGAACGCCGGGTTGCGCACGGCAACTCCGGTGGGGACGAGTTGTTTGTCGCCACAGTGGGTGACCTCGCGAATGTCCCGTTCTTCAATGGGGATCTGGCTGCCGTCGGCGATGGCCATGTCGATGGTCGAGATGGGTGCGGCGACGTAAAAGGGGATGTTGTGCTCCTTGGCCAGTA
>JAQYWA010000105.1 GCA_030145265.1 Desulfuromonas sp.
AAGTCAAAAAAAGTCATTTTTTTTCGCACTTTCAACGGTTTGTGGCGATGTCGTTACACATGAGTGATTTTTATCGAACGCTATATTGACGGAATGACAGAGGTTGTGGCTCGTTCGCAGGGGCCGGCAAGTATTCGGCATGATATTTGGAAGTAGTAGTTGCGGACGTCGGCTTTAACTGGCTGAAAAATAACAATAAACAGTTTGCGCCAGGGTGGCTGGTGACGGAAAAGGGGTTGTCGAATGAAGTGGTTGATTCCGGGGATCTTGTTTTTTTCAATGCTGGCAACGAATGTTTCTGCCGATATCAGCGATCCCTCCTATGACGTGATCTTTGCCCAGGAGGTGCTTGCCCTGGGGCCTGACGGCACTCCCTATCCGTCGACCACCATCACTCCCGAAAAGATCGCCGGGATGCAGCACTACCTGTTTGATCTCGGACGGGGGCGCCAGCTGGTGATTGAAACCAATATCCGGAATGCGGAGGCGCGGGGTCTTTTCGGCGTGGCCGATGCCGTGAAGCGTTGTTACCAGTATGTCGAAACAGCGTCCGGGGGGGCGTTGAAAAAAGGAGTGCTTCTTTACCTGATCGAGTTCGATGAGCTGCCGTTGTCTTACGCTTTTGAAGCGTCATATCCGGCCGAAGCGAACTGGAGCGAGGTCCGTCTCGCGCTGGTGCGCACCGGGGAGCCGCTGGCCGGCCCCGGGGCACCGATCGAATTGACCGATCTGCTTTACGATACCCTCCCGCATGAGCTGGGACACGACATCCTTGGCGAGCTTCCCGCACTGCGTCACGACATCGACGGGCACCCTTCCTATTACACCCGCTGGTTTATCGACGGCATCTGCGAGCTGCTGGCCAAGGGCTTTGCCCGCCAGGAAAACCCTCAGCTGCTGCAGCGGCTACTGGCCATGCGCAACATCGATTCGGTCATGGCGCAGGCCCGGATCCGGGATCAGGTGTTTGTCTGGGAGCAGAACAACTCTCACGCCATGAATGTCGAGTCGGATCTGTACGGGGCCGCTATGCTGTTGATGAAGGTCTGGACCGAGCGGGTTCCGCTGGATGTGTTGGTCGGGCAAATCAGGGCGCAGGATACGCCCCTGGATGGCTATGCCCTCCGGGCGATGCTGGAAGCGGTCGTCGGTTGCAATGCCGACCGGGTCTGTCAGCGTGCCGAACTGGCGGGCAAGCGAATGACCCGGGAGAATGCCCTGACCAGCAGGCTGGAACATCCTCCCGGCGGGGGAGACAGCAATACGCTGTAGGGCGTTTCAGGGCCGCGGATATGCGGTGGGTTCCGAATCCCCCTGGTCAGCCAGATCGGGGGATCCCGCCGTTGCGGCCGTTGACGTCGATGCCATGTCCTGAAGAACCCGCAGGGATTCCCCCAGGTAGGGATCTTCGGCCAGATCCTTGAGCCACTCTTCGTGCCGCTCTTTTTCGTTGAGATTCTGTTTTTCTTTCCGCTCGTCCTCGTCGACAGTCATGGTGCCGTGACCGTGGGGTGAGCTCCCCTTTTTCGTCATCAGATTCTTCTCTTTTTCCCGTTCCTTGCGGACCACCTCGATGTTGAGGCTCTGCAGGGTGCGTTCCCGCCGGGCCTTGGCCCGCTCCGCATCTTCGACAATATCGTTGAAATCCTGGTTTTTCTTGATCCGAGCCAGACTTTTGCCGACCAGCTGGGTGGCCGCGTCGGTCTGGCTCCAGCGGGAGTAGCTGGTACGGTCGATGGTGTCCCAGGGGAGCGAATAATCGACGTACTGTTCCCCGGCTTCGACATAGCGGAGGCGGTCGGGAAGGATGATGTCGGGGACTACGCCCCGGTACTGGGTCGATCCACCGCTGATCCGGTAGAATTTCTGAGTGGTGACCTTCATGGCCCCCAGCGGGCGGTACTTGTCCAGGTTGACGAAGGGGAGGTTGCTGTCGAGGTCGGCCATGGTCTGCACCGTCCCCTTGCCGTAGGAATGTTCGCTGCCGATGATGACGGCACGGTTGTAGTCCTGCAGGGCGCCGGCCAGGATTTCCGAAGCCGAGGCGCTGAACTTGTTGATCAGCACCACTATCGGGCCGCGGTAGTCGATCTGCGGGTCGAGGTCCGAGAGGATGTTGATCCGTCCGTTGCGGTTCTTGACCTGAACCACCGGGCCCTTTTCGATGAACAGACCGGTGATCGAGACGGCATCGGTCAGGGCTCCGCCGCCGTTGTTGCGCAGATCGAGCACCAGGCCGCTGATGCCGGCCTTGCTGAGCGTTTCCAGTTCCCGGTGCACATCATCGGTCGAGTTACGGCCTTTGCCGTCGTAGTTGTGTTTGAAGTCGCGGTAAAAACTGGGTATCCGGATGTAGCCGAACTTTTTCTCGGATTGGGCATCGTCAAGGACTGTTCCCTTGACGAAGGTTTCCTCGATTTGCACCACGTCGCGGATGATCGGGATGATCAGCCGGGCCCCGTCCGGCTTCTTTACCGTCAGGCGGACTTCGGTCCCTTTTTTGCCGCGGATCAGGCTGACCGCGTCGCGCAGTCGAGAATCGGTAATGTCGACCGGTTCGTCGGCCCCTTGGGCTACTGCCAGGATGATGTCTTCGGCCTGCAACTGGCCCTGGCGGCTGGAGGCGCTGCCGGGAATGATGCGCACCACCTTGATGTACCCATCCTCTTCCTGGAGGGTGGCGCCGATCCCCTCGAGCGAGCCGCTCATGCTGATGTCGAAGTCCTCCTTCGATTGGGGCGGCAGGTAGTTGGTGTGGGGGTCGAAGGCCCGGGTCACGGCGTTGAAGTAGCGGTCGTAATGATCCTGCTCGGTCTCCTTGAGCATCCGGTCGAAGAAGTCGAGGTTGCTCTTGCTGACTTTCTCCCTGGCCTCCTTCCGCAGCTGTTCGGGGGTTTTAACGTCCTTGGGGGTCTCTTTCTTTTCGGCTGCGGCTTTTTGCTCACTCTCCTGATCTTCGACCAGGTTCAGGTAGCGGCTCAGAACTTGAAATTTGGTAATCTTGCGCCAGCGCTCCTGCAGTTCCTGCTCATTCTTGCAGAAGTCGAGTTTTTCCGGATCGGTTTCGATGGTCTCGTTGACGGTCAGGTCAAAGCCCTTGTCGGTGAGGTCGTTGGCGATCTTCTTGACTTGGGCTACCCGCAGGGCCATGATCCGGGCCCCTATCGCCGCAAGTTCCAGCCGGCCGCGGTTGATTTCGTCATCGATGCGGGTGGAAAAAATCATCAGCTTGTCGATATCTTCCTTGAGCAGAAAGCGTTTCTGGCCGTCGAGTTGCTTGAGGTAAAGATCAAACGCGGCCTTCGATAATTCATCATCGATCGGCTTCTGGCTGTAGTGGTTCTGATTGATCTGGCCGCGCAGGATGAAGCTGAGCAGCCGGGCGCGGTTGATATCGAACTCGTCGGATCCCGGGATGGCGTATGCGGGAAGAGCTGTGGTAAGCAGCAGCAGGCCGATGAAGAAAAGTTTTTTTATGGAGGACATGGGAGGTTTCCTTATGGAAAGAACCGGGAGGTTCCGGAGCGACTTTCTCCTGGTTGCTGGATAGGCCGAAGCCGGCTTGATTCAGTTTAGTAGTGAAATTTTACCACGATACTGGTGATTGTGGTCAAGGGACAACATGGTTACTGGGGTATTTAATGTAGCCGTGTGAAAAAAATCGCGATAAAAGAGCCGCCTTGGCGATTTAACGTTGCGAAAGCAGGATTTTTGCTGTTAAGTTATTTTTAAGTTCGTTGGCGCCTGCCATCAGGCCCTCCCGTTGTCAAAGTGTCATTTGCCGAAGGAGAAACCGACCATGGCTGTAAATGAGTCAAACCCGGAAGCAGAAAAAAAGGTTGTTAGGGAATTTTCGCCGAATCGTTGGGAAACCCTGCGGCGGATTTCCGGTGAAAGAAGCGAGGCGGCTCGATGGAGGGAAGAACAGAAGGCCCGGGGAATCTGCCCGGCGATCAAGATCATGGAAGACCTGGCGGGATAGGATCGCATCGACGGGTGGCTAAGCCATCAACAATTGAAAAAGATTGCAGCGGGGACCTTCGGGTCCCCGTTTTTTATGCGGATCTTTCATCGTTGCGGAAAAATCGCTCCATAGTGGCGAGCACCTCTTCGGTCGGTGCGGTGACCACGGCAGCGTCGGGAAGCGAGCGCAGAAAGATCCGCCCGTACCCCTTTTTCACTACCCGGGCATCGAGGATCAGCACCACCCCGCGATCGTCGCGATGCCGGATCAGTCGGCCGAATCCCTGCTTGAACTTGATCACCGCCTGCGGCACGGTGTACTCCATGAACGGGTCGCCGCCGGCCTGTTCGATGGCTTCGGCCCGGGCCTCGAGCACCGGTTCGGTGGGAACCTTGAACGGCAGCCGGGTGATGATCACCTGTTCCAGGGCCCGCCCGGGCACATCGACCCCCTCCCAGAAGGAGTCGGTGCCGAACAGCACGCTGGTCGGGTCGGCGGTAAATTTCTTCAGCAGCCGGTGGCGGTTGTCCTCCCCCTGGCGCAGGCAGTGGTAGCCGCGAGCGCCGAGTACCGGGGCGATCTCGCCGTGCACTCGGCGCAGCAGCGAGTAGGCGGTGAAGAGGACGAAGCTGCGGCCGTCGGCGGTGAGGATGGCCCGTTCGGCCAGGTCGCGGACCATCTCCGGGAAGCCGGTCCGCCCCGGTTCGGGGATATCGGTGGGGATGGCCACCAGGGCCTGGCGGGCGAAATCGAAGGGAGAGGCCAGCAGCAGTTCGGTCACCCGCCCCGGCTCGCTGCGGTCGAGGCCGACCCGGTGCTCGAAGTAGCTGAACGATTGGCCGACCGCTAGGGTGGCGCTGGTCATGACTACCGATTTGAAGCGGTCGTAAACCCCCTTTTTCAGGTTGTCGGCCACCTCCAGGGGGGCGGTGCAGAGGCGGGTGACGATGCCGCGCCCCCGTCCGATGCGGCCGCTGCCCACCTCCAGCCAGGCGCAGGTGGCCGGGTCCTCGGCGATGAAAAAGCTGAGATCGCCGGCGATCCCCTCCAGTCGTCCGGCGATGCCGCGCAAATCGGTGACGTGGCTGTGCAGCTTGCCATAGACCTCTTCCGGGATGCGGCCGCATTCCTTGATCAGTTCCCGCAGTCCTTTTCCCAGCAGCCCGGCTTCCTTGGCCAACTTCCGCACCTGTTCGCAGATCGCGCTCCAGGTTTCGCTGCCGGTGAAAGCAGGGACTACCCGGTGCTTGATCTCCTCGCGCTCGCCGATCACTTTTCCGAGGGCTGCGGCCAGATCCTGGCCGATGGTTTCCAGCGCCGCCACCGAGTGGTTGGCCAGGGCTTGTCGGGCTGTCGTCAGCGTCTCAACCCGGTCATGCAGGTCGCGGTAGAGCTGGTCCTCGCTGTCTGGCAGCTCCCGGGCCAGGGCGTTTAAAAAGCGCGGCAGCAGTCCCTTGTCCGGTTTGCGCGGGTGACGCAGCTTGTTGAGCGTGCGGGCGAAGGCGAAACGGGTCACCTGGGAGGCGAAGAAGTTGGTGGCCACGTCCTCCAGGTGATGGGCCTCGTCGAGGATGATGCGATCGAAGGGGGGGAGAACGGCGGCAGCCGAGTAGTTGTCGGTCTGCAGGCGCAGGGCCAGGTCCGACAGCAGCAGGGCGTGGTTGACCACCAGCAGGTCGGCTTGGGCCGCCTGACGGCGGGCCTTGTGGAAAAAACAGCCGGCATAGTGCTGGCAGCGCACCCGCGAGCACTGGTCGATTTCGCAGCGGACTTCGTCCCAGACCTGGTCCTGGGGGATGAAGGGGAGTTCCTCCTTCGAACCGTCAGCGCTCTTGGCGGCCCAGTCGGTGATGGCGGCCAATTCCCCGGTCAGCTCATCCTCGAACAGTCCCGGTTCCAGCCGGGCTCCTTCCGCCCGTCGCTTGCACAGATAATTGCCCCGTCCCTTGACCAGCACGGCGCGGAATTCCAGGCCGGTGGCCCGCTGCAGAAAGGGGAGGTCTTTGCGGATCAGCTGCTCCTGCAGGTTGATCGTGTTGGTCGAGATCACCACCCGCTCTTCGTTGGCCAGGGCCCAGAGGATGGCTGGAACCAGGTAGGCGAGGCTCTTGCCGGTGCCGGTGCCGGCCTCGATCACCGCCAGTTTGCTGTTGTTAAAGGCTTCACCGACGGCAAAGGCCATGCGCAGCTGTTCGGGGCGGTCTTCGTAGCCGGCCAGGGTGCGCGCCACCAGCCCCTCGGGGCCGAGGATGTCGCCGATCCGCTGGGGTTCGACCCTTTGCTCCTCATGAGGAGCAAAGGGCTCCACCACCCTGTACACATTTTCCACAGGGTTATCCACAATATAGAAGCCGACGCCCAGGGACCCTAGCTGCGAGGCGATTTCGATGTCGGCCCCGGACGGTTGGAGCATCCCCGAGGGGTGGTTGTGGATAACCACGTCGCCGTGGCGGCAGACCTGCAGAATCGCCGGCACCGCCCCGCTATTGCCACGGGCCAGCACCTCGGCGTCGGTCACCCGCAGATCGGCGTCGGTGCGGCCGACGAAAAAGACCTCGTTTCCCCCAGCCGCTTCAATGGCATAGCGGAGCAGTTGACGGGCCTCGGAGGTAAAACTGTTGATCATAGGGTACGGCTCCTTTGCAGCCGGCATTATAGGGGAGGTGACGATAAAAGGGAAGGGTGGGGATTTTGTGGCAACGCAAAGAAGATGGCGTCGTAAAAAGTCCGCTCTACGGCGTTACGGCGCTTTTTCAGGACCTCGACCTACCTGATGTAGGCCTTCGCCCCTGAAAAATCGCCAGGCCTTGTAGGTCGAATTTTTACTTAGCCATCTCAAGCCTTTTTACGAAAGCATCAAAGTAAGTTTGTAGCTTTTTGCTAAGATAAAAGCAGAGAAAGAAAACTCTCATCTCCGATAAAAACAGTCTTTCACCGTACTGAACAAGGAGAATTTCAATGACAGGGAAAATGAACATTCGGTTTCTCTCCGGTACTTTGATGTTGCTGATCTTGTTGGTCTGGACAGGTCCGGCCGTGGCCGAAGGGGATGCGGTCTATACCCGCTACAATATCCATGTGGAGAAAAAACTCAAAAAAAACGGCGAGGCGGTCTACAAGGCCAGCTACGCCGGCTACGTCAGTCCGCCGTCCGGGGAGCATGTGGTTCTGCCG
>JAQYWA010000543.1 GCA_030145265.1 Desulfuromonas sp.
GATGGCCGCCTCTTTGGCGTTCGGGGATAAGTTACGGCGAAACCATCAGGGTTGCCGGTCTTCAGGATAGGTGGAATTGAACGTGTACGAAGCGACCTTGCCGCTGCCGTCGAAACGCAAAACCAGGTCGCGGGTTTTGGCTTCACTGAACATCGAGTACTTGTAATGGCCGAAGGTCCAGGTTTCCCGGCCGTCTTCGATACCGGTCCGCCAGGGAGCGCCGAAGAGCGCCATGACGTCCCCCTTGGAAGTCTGTCCGATATGGACCTGATGAACCCCGGCCACGTTGAAATTATGCCCGGCGCTGGCGCACCCTGCCAGCAGCAGAAGCAACCCGCCCACCAGAATTTTCGTGCCACCACGCATCACCGACATCCCTTGCACAGCATACCTCCGCAATGAAAACTGCGCGGGAAAAGCCGGCGCAGTTGCATCAGGATATCAACGTTTTCGGAGGAAAAAGCAAGGACAATTTTCAGCAGCTAGAAAAACCTGCCAAGCTGCAGAACCACCGCGTTGATTCCGCGGTTGTCGTGGTGCAGCCCACCGTTGGAAATGTGGTGCAGGCGAATTGCCGCATACCAGGGGGGGCCGTCGCCGCCCTTTATCTCGGTGCCGACTCCCGCCTGCGGGTTAAAGTTGACCCGCAGGCCCTGACCGTCGACCTGAAAGTCGGTATAGATCAGGCCGATGCCGGCCTCGGCATACGGGCGTAGCAGAGCTGTCGCCAGGCCATCGAGAAAATACAAAGCCAGCATGTTGGCCGAGATCAGGGCACGGCTGCTCGGCGCGGAGGTCGCACCCAAAGACGCTTCAACCTTGAACCGCAACGGTTCGGGCGCCCGGTGGGGCCAGACGCGGTCGTAGTCGAACAGGGCCACCGCCGACACCAGCGCGAAATCGACATCATTGTTCGGTGAATACGTTTTGCCGACGCTTCCCCCCAGTGAATAGCGGGTCGCCAGGGGGGGCTCTTCCGCCAGGCCCTGGGTCACGCCGCCCGCCGTGACCATGACCACCATCAGTATCACCAGCAAATTACGTCTCACCACTCCTCCTGTTCAAAATCCATGAAATTTAGCAGGTCTGCCCTCCCCTTGCGGAAGCGAGGGCTTAGTCAACAGACACGAATGGCGCTAGGTTAAGAACTCTTTGCATGGGAAAGCACCTGAAAATATTGGTTCAAAATGGCATAATGTCCCATGAAAAACACAACGCCAATGTTCCCAGATTTTCACCTTCAAACCTTGCGCCGAAAGCCCCGCTCCGCCCAAAAGAAATTTGCGGAAAAGATGGCCCAAGTGAGCCCCGATGTCGTAAGCGACGACCGAACAATTATCAGTTGATGACCTCGCCAAGATATGAAATGAGAGAGATCCCGCATCGCAACAGATATCGTGCTACGCCCCCTTAAACTAGCGCCATTCGG
>JAQYWA010000544.1 GCA_030145265.1 Desulfuromonas sp.
CAGCCCCGACGCGCTTGGCTCGGCCACCGCCAGCAGGGCGTCGCTGCCAGCCAGAGCCGCCATGGTCGGGCAGCCGGTTCCGGGCGGACCGTCGCAGAGGAGCCAGCGAACCTGCTCCTGCTCAGCGAGCTTGACGGCTTCTTCTTTGAGCAGGCTGACCAACTTTCCAGAATTGCCTGCACCGGGAAGAAGGCGTGCCCCCAACAGGGTGCCGCAAGCCGCTGTGCCAACCGACCAGTAGCCGCTGACACGATCCACCATCTGCAGGGCTTGCTCGGGACAGGCCAGCGCACATAGGCCGCACCCTTCGCAGGACAACTCACGCACCTGCCCCGCCGCGATGGCATGGAAACGGCACAGCTCGCTACATTTGCCGCAGCCGCTGCAGCGTTTTTCGTCGAGCCGTGCAATCCGGGCGCCGACAAATGGAACTTCCGGCTCTTGCTGCGGCTGCAGCACCAGGTGCAGGTTGGCGGCATCGACATCGGTGTCGACGCACAACACCTCCCCCCGCCAGAGGGTGGCCAGGGCCGCGGAAACTGTGGTTTTGCCGGTGCCCCCCTTGCCACTCAATACGACCAGTTTTTTCATGCCGACCTCCCCTGGGCAACTTGAGCCTCCAGAGCCCACCAGAGCTGGACCAATTTCGCCCCCCATTCCGGGGCGACCCGGTTCAGCGGCATCGCCTCCGCCCCGCTTTTGGCCAACTGCCGGTCGAAGGGGATTTCCAGCAGCACCGGAACCCCCCGTGAGCGGCAGAACCGACCGATTCCGGCGTCCTCTTCGCCCGCCTTGTTGATAACTACCGCCGCCGGCACCTCAAGAGCAGCGAGGACATCCAGCACGGCAGTCAGGTCGTGCAAGCCGAAAAGGGTCGGTTCGGTCACCACCAGTGCGGCATCCGCCCCGTCAGCGGCGGCGATCAGGGCACAGGAAGTACCCGGGGGGCCGTCGATTATAATTTTCTCCCCCCCTTGCGCGGCCTTGAGTACCGCTTCAATCACCGGCACCGGCCGGGGCTCGCCAACCGTCAGCTCCCCCCAGGTCAGCTCGACCGCACCCACTGATCCCCGGTGCAGCAGGCCGACCGGCCGCGCCACCTCGCTCAAAGCCTGCTGCGGACAAACGTACACACAAGCCCCACAGGAATGACAGTGTTCGGGAAAAATCTCCAGATGGTCACCAAACAGGGCCAGGGCGCCAAAGACACAGGCTTGTTTGCACGCGCCGCAAGCGACGCAGGCCAACCCATCCCAGGCCGGCACCAGCACCGAGATGGGACTTTCAGCCGCATTTTCGGGAGCCAGGTAAAGGTGCACGTTGGGCTCCTCGACGTCGCAGTCGAGCAACGCCACCCTGCGGCGCCCCCATTCGGCCAGGGCACTGGCCATGCCAACACTGAGGGTCGTCTTCCCGGTCCCCCCC
>JAQYWA010000106.1 GCA_030145265.1 Desulfuromonas sp.
TTTGTTCTGCCCGAAGGGCGGCTCAGCGACCTGGTGAAAAGCGAATACGGTTATCATATTTTCCAGGTCCAGAAGCGGCGCCCGGCGGTCCGGCTCCCGCTTGACGCGGTGCGCGACACCATTCGCGACATCCTGCGCGGACAAAATGAGGAGCAGGCCTACCAGGAATGGCTGCGGGGCCTGCGCGAACGGGCGTCGATCACCATCAACTGGGCGCTGCTCGACTGAATCGACATAAGGTACCGGAGACGGTTCGTCCCGGAAAATCTTTCACAAGGAATCTGCCTGATGAAACATCTCTTTGCCTTTTTGACAATCCTGCTGTTGCTCTGTCCGCTGGCCCAGGCGGAAACCGTTAACCGCATCGCGGCCGTGGTCAACAATGATATCATTACCCTTTACCAGGTCGATCGCGAGCTGGTAAAGCGCCAGTTCGGTGCAGGCGGGCTGGAGCAGCTTTCGCCGCAGGCCCTTGACGAAGTTCGTCAGCGGGCCTTGGCCAGCATCATCGAAGAGACGCTGGTGCAGCAGCGGGTCGACGAACTGGGGATTGCCGTGACCGACGATGAGGTCGATGCCGCTGTCGGCGATGTGCTCATGCAGAACCAGCTGACCCGCGACGAGCTGATCCAGGCCCTAAAGCTGCAGGGGATGGATTTCGACGTCTACCGGGATAATATGAGTCGACAGATTCTCCGCTACAAGCTCCTCGGCCGCGAGGTAAAGAGCAAGATCGACGTCAGCAACCAGGAAATGCTCGACTATTTCCGCGAGCACATCGAGGACTACCGGCAGAATCCGACCACGCACATCGCCCGGATCGGTTTTCCGCTGCCGGAAAAACCCTCGACCGCCCAGGTCGATGCGGTCCGCAGCAGGGCGGCCGGGGCCCTGGCCAAGCTGCAGGCCGGCGAAGATTTCTTCTCGGTGCTGGCCGAACATTCCGCCGACCAGAGTGCCGAGGGGGGCGACATGGGGACCTTCGGCGTGGGCGAGCTGACCCCGGCTTTCGACCGGGCTCTCGACGGCCTTGAAGAAGGTGAACTCAGCGGTCTGGTAGAAACTCCTGACGGCTTTCATATCCTCAAGGTGCTCGGCCGCCAGGCGGGGTCGGTGCGGCAGTTCGATGCGGTCAAGGGGGAGATTTCCAAAACCCTCAACGAACAGAAAACCGACGAGGCATTCAACTCCTGGGCCGAGGGGCTGCGCAAGTCCGCCTACATCGACGTGCGCATGTAACGATCTGTTTCCATCAACGCTCAAAAACTCCGCCGGTTAAGGCGGAGTTTTTTCGTTGGTGTGCCAGGCATGGCGCGTGGCGCGCAAGCGCCATCCGGTTGGATGTGGTATCCAACTGGTGACTTGGAGGTGAAAGTCCTCTACGGACCCTGATGACGGGAACCGTTAGCCGGACGGCAAGGGTGTCCATCGCGAGGTGGAATCTGAAGGAAGCCGCAGGCAAAATCTCGGCCCGACGAACAGAAACCGCATACGAGGCAGTTCCATCCGGGCGAGAAGGCCAATATCTTCAAAGCCCGATAGTCATCCGGGAGGGTGGAGCTGTAAATGCGGCGGGTATATGGGAGGAAGGTCGCGTGAATTACCCTGGGAGATCTGTCAGCTTGCCTCGTGCTACCGGCATCGTAAGGTGTCGGGAAGGGTTGGCAGAAGTCAGCAGACGCCATAGTAGCTGGTTTGACCACCCAGTGAAGGGCCGAACCTGTCAATGTACCCAAGGCAGATTTTCTGATTCGGACAGAGCAGATGCCTCGAAAGAGGGCCTAAAGCCGGAAGTAGCGGACAGAATTCGTAAGGTAAGGTTGGGCGCTTATTGGCCGTCAGGCATTGATGTCATAACCGGAAAACTTTGACAGGAACCGCCGTGTACGGAACCGTACGCACGGTGGTGTGGGAGGACGGCGTGGGCAACCCCGCCTCCTACCCGATTTTTGGGATGGCAATAAGTGTTTAAACGAAGCTGACTTGATCCCGTCGCACATTGAGGCCGGTTGAAAACATGGATCCTCGTCACGAATATACCGGGCCTAACTTGAGCCTGAGGATTTCCGCGAAGCTGCCGCTGTTTTATCTTGTCGGTGGGATGGCCTGGGTGGTTGGCGGCAATGCCCTGCTAGGGGTGGTTGAAGTAGATTTGCCGCATCCGCAGATGGTCTTCGGCGGGGTGTTTCTGGTCATTACCAGCGGCCTGCTGCATTGGCTGGTCCATCATTTTATGGCAGAGCTGTTTCGTACCAAGGGGCAACTGGATCGTGACAACCGTGCCCTGCGCACCCTCATTCACTGTGATCGGGTTATTGCCCAGGAGGGGCAGAGCCCGCAGGCCATGGCGGCCGAGGTGTGCCAAATTCTGGTAAATGAGGGGGGCTACGCCTTTGCCTGGATCGGTGACCCCGGTCAGAACGAGGAACGCCAGGTCCGGCCCCTGGCTTATCATGGGGACGAGACTGGATTTTCGGCACAGGTGGCCACGGCCATGACGGGTGACGGTGGCCTGGGGCAAATGGCCAAGCCCTTTGTTGATCGCCGGGTTGATCACGGGGAGACCGCTGCTTCCTGCATCGTTTTGTCTCTGGGGACTGCAGAGGCGGCCTTCGGGGTGTTGAAGATCTATGCGGCGCATGCGGAGGCGTTTGATGACAAGGAAGCTTGCCTGTTGCAGGCGCTGGCCGAAGATCTGGCGTTCGGAATGGCGGCCCTGCGGGAAAGGAACGCCCGGAACCAGGCCGAAACGGAGTTGCGGGAAAATCGCGAACGCCTCGATTATCTGCTGGTCCACAATCCGGCCGTCATCTTCAGCTGTTCCCTGGATGACCAGCTGACGTTGAACTACATCAGCGATAACGTCGAAAAGTTTCTCGGCTATGCTGCCGAAGAGCTGATCGGCAAAGGTCATTTCCTTTGGGACCAGGCAGCAGGTGGCGAAGCGGGCCTGCTGGCACCCGTGCGGGAGGCGCTGCTGCAGAAAGGACGGTATCTCTTTGAGCATCGGTTTACGCATCGGAACGGCGAGTGGCGCTGGTTGCGTATCCGGCTGCGGGTGATGCAGACGCCCGGCGCTGGGCTAGCACCGGAAGCGGTCGGCTGTTGCACCGATGTGACCGATAAGAAACGAGACGAATTGCAACTGCAGTTGCTGTCCCGGGCCACCGAGCAGAGCCCGGCATCGGTTCTGATTACTGACATCGCGGGGCGGATCGAGTACGTCAACCCCACCTTCACCAGTAAGACCGGTTATTCCCTTGAGGAAGTTTTCGGGCAAAACCCCCGCTTTCTCAGCTCCGGTTTACAAGGCATGGACCTTTACAAAAAGCTGTGGGAGACAATTACCAGCGGCGAGATATGGCAGGAAGAAATCCAGAACTGCAAGAAGAATGGCGAATTATATTGGGTGAGCGCCACCATCACCCCGATTCGCGACGAAACCGGGCATATCAGCCATTTTGTGCGCACCGCTGAAGATGTGACCGAGCAGAAAAATGCCAGGGAAACCATTAACCACCTGGCGTACTTCGATGGCCTGACCGGGTTGCCCAACCATGACCGGTTCAGCCAGATTTTCTCATCTGCCCTGCCAGAGGCCCAGCGTAAGCGGGAACTGGTGGCGGTGCTGCTGCTCGAAATTGATCAATTTAGCCAGATTAACGGGACCTTCGGTCATGATCTGGGGGATCTGCTGCTGAAGCGCGTAGTCGGTCGGATGCAGCAGGGTCTCGGCGAAAAAACGACGTTGGCACGACTCAATGCGAATTTCTTCAGCGTTCTGTTGTCTCAACTAAAATCGGAACAGGAAGTGATGGCGGCCGCGAAGCAGATCCTTGAGGTGTTTCGTCAGCCGTTCAATATCCAGTTCCGGGAATTTTTCGTCACCCCCAGCATCGGTATCGCCCAGTTTCCTTACGATGGTAGCGATGCCGCAACCCTGCTGAAAAATGCCGATGTCGCCCTGTCCCGGGCCAGGAAGCAGGGTGGAAACAATTATCAGTTTTATACTCCCGTGATGAGCGAACGGGCCCAGGAGCATTTGGCGTTTGAAACCAGTCTGCGCCGGGCGCTGGAACGCAACGAATTTCAGCTCCACTTTCAGCCGTTGATGGATGTCGGGATGGGGCACATGGTCGGGGTAGAAGCCTTGTTGCGCTGGCAGCACCCGCTGCTGGGGATGGTTGCGCCGGACCAGTTTATCCCGCTGGCGGAAAAAACCGGGCTGATCATCCCCATTGGCGAATGGGTGCTGCGAACGGCTTGTGAGCAAAGCCAGGCCTGGCTGCGGGCCGGATTGGCGCCGCTGCGGATGGCGGTGAACCTGTCGCCGCGCCAGTTCCGCCAGCCGGACCTGGTGCAGATGGTGGCCCGGATCGTCGGCGAGACCGGACAGGACCCGCGGCTGCTGGATCTGGAAATTACTGAAAGTGCCCTGATGGAAAATGTCGAGCTGGCGGTGGAGACCCTGCTGGCCCTGAAGGCTCTGGGCATCCGGGTCTGCATCGACGATTTCGGTACCGGCTACTCGTCCCTCAGCTATTTGAAACGCTTTCCTCTCGACGTACTGAAGATTGACCGGTCTTTCATTATGGGGTTGCCCGACGACGGCGATGATGCCGCCATCATCAATGCGATTCTGGCCATGGCCAGGCATCTGCAGCTTGAGGTGATTGCCGAGGGGGTGGAAACGGAACAGCAAAAGGATTATCTGCTTTTCCAGCAGTGTGCCAGCATGCAGGGCTACCTTTTCAGTCGTCCGCTGCCGGGCGAAGAACTGGCAACTTTTGCCAGGCAGTCTCTGGCCGCGCTTACCAAGGGGATGCAGAAGTTCGCGCCGGTCGTTGTCGCTGGTCGTAATCGCTGCCAAGTAAGCGTAGAGCAGTCG
Source organism: Desulfuromonas sp. (assembly GCA_030145265.1). Lineage (GTDB taxonomy): Bacteria > Desulfobacterota > Desulfuromonadia > Desulfuromonadales > Trichloromonadaceae > Trichloromonas. The sequence goes on from JAQYWA010000106.1 coordinate 4,889, forward strand.
AAGGCCGGTGGTATAAACCCGGGTTGATAAACTTGCTGTTGCCGATTCAATTCGGGAACCGTGCTAAAACGACCGACCGCAAAAGCCCTACCGCAACTGGTGGGGCTTTTTTTCATGTCATGCCCGGGGCTCTGGGCTATACTGTCAGTTTGAACCGAGTGGAGGATTCACGTGAAACGTCCCATTGTCCTGACCCTGGGCGACCCGACCGGGGTCGGTCCGGAAATCATCGTCAAGGCCCTGTGTGAGGGGGCTTTTGATACCCTGTCCCGGCCGCTGCTGGTGGCCGGCGACCCGGCAGTGCTGCAGCGGGCCGCGGCGGTGCTTGGCGTATCCTGCACCTTGACGGTTACGCCAGAGCGGGTGCAGCTGCGCTTTGCCACCGGCGGGCATCTGCTCGAGGTCGAACCCCTTTCCGTCTTGAATGCGGACCGCCTGGTTTATGGCCACCCCGATGTCGACTGCGGCCATGCCATGGTTCGTTACATCGAGTGGGCCTGCGATCAGTGCCGGGCCGGGCGGGCGGCGGCCATGGTCACGGCGCCGATCAACAAGGCGGCGATCCATGCCGCCGGCTACGATTTTCCCGGGCATACCGAACTTCTGGCTGAGCGCTGCGGGGTCGACAAGGTGGTGATGATGCTTGGCGGCGAGCGGCTGAAAGTTTGTCTGGTGACCACCCACATGGCTTTGGCCGAGGTGCCGCGGGTGTTGACCAGTGCCGAAATTCTTGAAACCATCTGCATCACCGACGCCGCTTTTCGGCGCTTTTTCGGCCTGGCCCGGCCGCGTATTGCGGTGCTGGCTCTTAACCCCCATGCCGGGGAACAAGGACTGTTCGGCGATGAGGAAACGCGGCTGATCCTGCCGGCCATCGTGGCGGCTCAGCAAGCGGGGATCACCGCCAGCGGTCCACACAGCGCCGACACCCTGTTCCACTTCGCTGTGCGCGGCTCTTGCGACGCGGTGGTCTGCATGTACCACGACCAGGGACTGATTCCTCTAAAACTGCTCCATTTCGACGACGGCGTCAATGTGACCCTGGGGCTGCCCATTATCCGCACTTCGGTCGATCACGGCACCGCCTACGACCTGGCCGGCACCGGCCAGGCCAGTTGCGAAAGCCTCGTCGCGGCGGTTCGAATGGCCGAGCAGATGGCACAAAATCTTTAACTGCGGCCTCTCGCCCGTTTGCTTCGCTCACTCGAGCACGCAGAGATCGCAGAGTAAGTCAAGAGCAAGGTCCTGGTTTTAAGCTCGAAAAAATAGTTTAGGTTCCCTCTGTGTTCTCTGCGCTCTCTAGCGACTGGAGGGAGCGGGCGAGAGGCCGCCCTTGGCTTTTACGGTCGCTGCGGCGTTACTGGCACCCATAACCAATCACTAATCACTGGTTTATATGGTCGATAAAATCGTTATCAAAGGTGCCTGCGAGCACAACCTGAAATGCATCGACGTCGAAATCCCCCGCGATAAGCTGGTGGTGATCACCGGGGTGTCCGGCAGCGGCAAGAGTACCCTGGCCTTCGATACCATTTACGCCGAAGGGCAGCGTCGCTACGTTGAGAGCCTGTCGGCCTATGCCCGTCAGTTTCTCGAGCAGATGCAGAAGCCCGACGTGGAGAGCATCGAGGGCCTGTCGCCGGCGATCTCTATCGAGCAGAAAACCACCTCCAAGAATCCCCGTTCGACGGTCGGGACGGTCACCGAGATCTACGATTATCTGCGACTGCTCTATGCCCGGGTCGGCCGGGTGCACTGCTCGTCCTGCGGCAAGGAGATCGCTTCGCAGACCGTCGAGCAGATGGTCGACCGCATCCTCGCCCTGCCCGAAAAGAGTCGTCTGCTGCTGCTGGCGCCGATCATCCGCGGCCGCAAGGGGGAGTATCGCAAGGAACTGCGCCAGCTGCAGGCTGACGGCTTCGTCCGGGTGCGGATCGATGGTGAAATGCGCGAGCTGGCCGAGGAGATCGTCCTCGACAAGAAAAAGAAACACACCATCGAAGTGGTGGTCGATCGCCTGGTGATCAAGGAGGAGGTGCAGGGGCGGCTGGCCGATTCGCTGGAAACCGCCCTGCGCTTGGCCGACGGCATCGTCCGGGTCGAGGTGATCGACGGCGAGAGCCTGCTCTTTTCCGAACAGCATGCCTGTGTCGAATGCGGCGTCTCCTATCCGGAGATCGCTCCGCGGATGTTCTCCTTCAATAATCCCTACGGCGC
>JAQYWA010000545.1 GCA_030145265.1 Desulfuromonas sp.
GGGGGGGACCGGGAAGACGACCCTCAGTGTTGGCATGGCCAGTGCCCTGGCCGAATGGGGGCGCCGCAGGGTGGCGTTGCTCGACTGCGACGTCGAGGAGCCCAACGTGCACCTTTACCTGGCTCCCGAAAATGCGGCTGAAAGCCCCATCTCGGTGCTGGTGCCGGCCTGGGACGGGTTGGCCTGCGTCGCTTGCGGCGCGTGCAAGCAAGCCTGTGCCTTTGGCGCTCTGGCCCTGTTTGGTGACCATCTGGAGATCTTTCCCGAGCACTGTCATTCCTGCGGGGCTTGCGTGTACGTCTGTCCGCAGCAGGCGCTGAGCGAGGTGGCGCGACCGGTCGGCCTGCTGCACCGGGGATCAGTGGGTTGGGTCGAGCTGACTTGGGGGGAACTGAGGGTTGGCGAGCCCCGGCCGGTGCCGGTGATCGAAGCGGTACTCAAGGCTGCGCAAGGGGAGGAGCGGGTCATCATCGACGGCCCGCCGGGGACGTCCTGTGCCTTGGTGGCGGCCGCCGACGGGGCGGATGCTGCGTTGGTGGTCACTGAACCGACCCTCTTCGGCTTGCACGACCTGACCGCCGTGCTGGATGTCCTTGATGCTCTTGAGGTTCCGGCGGCGGTGGTTATCAACAAAGCGGGCGACGAGGATGCCGGAATCGGCGGATTTTGCCGCTCGCGGGGGGTCCCGGTGCTGCTGGAAATCCCCTTCGACCGGCAGTTGGCCAGAAGCGGGGCGGAGGCGATGCCGCTGAACCGGGTCACCCCGGAATGGGGGGCGAAATTGGTCCAGCTCTGGTGGGCTCTGGAGGCTCAAGTTGCCCAGGGGAGGTCGGCATGAAAAAACTGGTCGTATTGAGTGGCAAGGGGGGCACCGGCAAAACCACAGTTTCCGCGGCACTGGCCACCCTCTGGCAGGGGGAGGTGCTGTGCGTGGACGCCGATGTCGATGCCGCCAATCTGCACCTGGTGCTGCAGCCGAAGCAAGGACCGGAAATTCCATTTGTCGGCGCCCAGATCGCACGGCTCGACGAAAAACGCTGCAGCGGCTGCGGCAAATGTAGCGAGCTGTGCCGTTTCCATGCCATCGCGGCGGGGCAGGTGCGTGAGTTGTCCTGCGAAGGATGCGGCCTATGCGCGCTGGCCTGTCCCGAGCAAGCCCTGCAGATGGTGGATCGTATCAGCGGCACCTGGTCGGTCGGCACAGCGGCCTGCGGCACCCTGCTGGGGGCACGCCTTCTTCCCGGTGCAGGCAATTCTGGAAAGTTGGTCAGCCTGCTCAAGGAAGAAGCCGTCAAGCTCGCTGAGCAGGAGCAGGTTCGCTGGCTCCTCTGCGACGGTCCGCCCGGAACCGGCTGCCCGACCATGGCGGCTCTGGCTGGCAGCGACGCCCTGCTGGCGGTGGCCGAGCCAAGCGCGTCGGGGCTG
>JAQYWA010000107.1 GCA_030145265.1 Desulfuromonas sp.
TGCCGGACCGGCTTTCGAGGGGGGGGAGATTGCTTGCGGCATGGCGGCGGTGCCGGGTGCCGTCTGTCGCGTCCGCCTGGATGGGGACTCGTTGAGGCTCGAAACGATTGGCGAGGGGCCGCCCCGCGGGGTGTGCGGCAGCGGTCTGGTCGAGGTGGTCGCCGCGGCTCTTGATGGGGGATTGATCGATCGGCACGGGGCCATCGTCGATCCCGACAGGGTCGAAACGAACCTGGCTCGCTATATTGTCGTGTCGGCCGCTGGCCGCGCCCTGCGTCTGTACCGGGACGCCAGTGTCGACCTGCTGGTGACCCAGCAGGACCTGCGCAGCTTTCAATTGGCCAAGGGGGCGGTGCGGGCCGGGGTCGATTGTCTTTTGCAGCGGGCCGGGGTCGATGCCGATCAGGTTCATGCCGTGGTAATAACTGGCGCCTTCGGCTTTTCGCTGGCGCCGGAGGCTTTGAAAAGGGTTGCTATGCTGCCGGGAAACATGGTAGAAAAGGTACGTTTTGCCCCTGCAGGCGCCCTTGAGGGGGTGGCTCGCTATCTTCGCGAACCGCAGGCGGCAGAACGATTGGAATCCCTGGTCGGGGCCTTGACCGCGTACCCGTTGTCGGGAACCCCTGCCTTTGAAAAGGCTTTTCTGCATGCGATAGATTTCTGAAAAAACCGCCAAGATGACGGTTTTTTCGTGTTTTTGGCGTGCTGTAAACGATATCTGTTCAGGCATTTTACCCATGAATAGGCTGCAAGAAAGGAACTTTTATGGCTACCATCAAACGTGCACTCATCAGTCTGTCGGACAAAGCTGGCATCGTTGAATTCGCCAAGGAACTTTCCGGGTACGGTGTGGAGATCCTTTCCACCGGCGGTACTGCCAAGCTGCTGCGCGACAGCGGTCTGCCGGTCAAGGACGTCTCCGAATTCACCGGTTTTCCCGAAATGCTCGATGGCCGGGTCAAGACCCTGCATCCCAAGGTTCACGGCGGCCTGCTCGGTATGCGCGACAATCCGGACCACGTGGCCAAGATGCAGGAGTACGGGATCGAGAATATTGACATGGTGGTGGTCAACCTCTATCCCTTCGAAGCGACCGTAGCCAAGCCTGGCTGCACCCTGGAGGACGCCATCGAGAATATCGACATCGGCGGTCCGACCATGCTGCGCAGCGCCGCCAAGAATAACCGTGACGTTACCGTGATCGTCGATACCAACGATTACGCCAAGGTTCTTGCTGAACTGAAGGAAAGCGGCGGGGCGGTCAGCCGCGAGACCAACTTCAAGCTGGCGGTCAAGGTTTACCAGCACACCGCAGCCTACGACGGGATGATCTCCAACTGGCTCGGCAAGAAGCTCGATGCCGAATCAAGCGACTTCCCGCCGACTTTGACCTTCCAGTACCACAAGGCCCAGGGTATGCGTTATGGGGAGAACCCCCACCAGAAGGCCGCCTTCTATGTCGAAAAGGACATTCAGGAAGCCTCCATCGCCACGGCGAAGCAGCTGCAGGGCAAGGAGCTCTCCTACAACAACATCGGCGACACCGACGCGGCTCTCGAGTGCATCAAGCAGTTCTCCGAAGGGCCGGCCTGCGTCATCGTCAAGCACGCCAATCCCTGCGGCGTGGCCTACGGCGCCACCCTGATCGAGGCCTACGAGCGCGCCTTCTCTACCGATCCCGAGTCGTCTTTCGGCGGCATCATTGCCTTCAATCGTGAGCTCGACGGGGCCACCGCCAAGTCGATCTGCGACCGGCAGTTCGTCGAGGTGATCATCGCCCCGACGGTCTCCGCCGAGGCGGTCGCTATCGTCGCCGCCAAAAAGAACGTGCGCCTGCTTGAGTGCGGTCAGTGGCCGGCTGAGCCGGGCCAGCGTCTCGACTTCAAGCGGGTCAACGGCGGCTTGCTGGTACAGGGTGCCGACCTGCTCCTTTCCGGCGACCTCAAGGTAGTCACCAAGCGGGCCCCGACCGACAAGGAAATGCAGGACCTGCTCTTCACCTGGCGGGTGGCCAAGTTTGTCAAGTCCAACGCCATCGTCTACGGCAAGGATGGCATGACCATCGGCGTCGGCGCCGGGCAGATGAGCCGGGTCAACTCGGCTCGCATCGCCGCCATCAAGGCCGAGCATGCCGGTCTCGATGTCAAGGGCTCAGCGATGGCCTCCGACGCCTTCTTCCCGTTCCGGGACGGTCTCGACAATGCTGCCGCCGTTGGTGTCACTTCCGTTATCCAGCCGGGCGGGTCGATCCGCGACGAAGAGGTGATTGCTGCCGCCGACGAGCACGGTATTGCCATGGTCTTTACCTCCATGCGCCACTTCCGCCATTAAGGTGGGGGAAGCGGCCCTTTTGGCCAATCTCTGCGTCAGGCGGCGCGAGGGCTTTGTGCGGCGTACTGGTGTACGCCTCCGCAGCCCTCGCTTGCCTTCCTTGACCTTGGTCAAAATTGCTCGCTTCTTGGACCGGCGGTGGGATGAAGGTCAAAGGCAAAATTCGGTTTTGTTTCAGGGGCTCCGTGTCTCTGTGGTCAGGATGTAAGGAGAGGTACCCATGAAGATTCTGGTTGTCGGTGGCGGGGGGCGCGAGCATGCCCTGGTCTGGAAGATTTCCCAGTCGCCCCTGGTCGATACGCTTTACTGTGCTCCCGGAAACCCCGGGATCGCCGAGTTGGCCGAGTGTGTGCTTATCGGCGCCGATGAGATTGATGCGCTGCTTGATTTCGCCGTCAACGAGAAGATCGACCTAACGGTGGTTGGCCCCGAGGTGCCCCTGACCATGGGGATCGTCGACCGCTTCCAGGCGGCCGGGCTGGAGATTTTCGGTCCGAACCAGGCCGCAGCGCAGATCGAGGGGAGCAAGAAGTTCTCCAAGGATCTGATGGCCAAGTACCATATCCCCACCGCCGCTTACGGTTCCTTCACCGACCGGGACGCAGCTGTCGCTTACATCCGTGAGCAGGGCGCGCCGATCGTGGTCAAGGCCGACGGCCTGGCCGCCGGCAAGGGCGTGATCGTGGCGATGACGGTGGAAGAGGCGGTGGCGGGCATCGACGAAATCATGGTCGATGCGGTTTTCGGCGCCGCCGGTGCCCAGGTGGTTATCGAGGAGTTTATGGCCGGTGAGGAGGCTTCCTTCTTCGCCTTCACCGACGGCAAAAACATCCTGCCCCTGGCCTCATCCCAGGACCACAAGCGGATCTTCGACAACGACGAGGGGCCCAACACCGGCGGCATGGGGGCCTATTCCCCGGCTCCGGTGGTTACCGATGCGCTGGCCCGCGACATCATCGAGACCATTGTCCGGCCGACCATCGATGGCATGGCCGCCGATGGCTGCCCCTATTCGGGGATCCTGTATGTCGGCTTGATGATTGCCGACGGCAAGGCTCGGGTCGTTGAGTTCAATGCCCGTTTCGGCGATCCCGAAGCGCAGCCGCTGCTGATGCGGATGAAGTCGGACATCGTGCCGGTGCTGCAGGCCTGCGCCCGGGGCGAGTTGACTCAGACGTCTCTCGAGTGGCACGACAAGGCGGCGGTCTGCGTGGTTATGGCATCGGGCGGCTATCCGGCTGCTTTCGAAAAGGGGCTGGAAATTTCCGGTCTCGATGCCGCCGAAGCGATTGAGGATCTGATGGTTTTTCATGCCGGAACCGCATTGAAGGATGACAAAGTCGTTAATAACGGTGGCCGGGTGCTCGGGGTGACCGGTCTGGGCACGACGGTTGCCGCGGCGATCGACAAGGCCTATGCCGGAGTGAAGGTTATAACCTGGCCGGGCGTGCAGTTCCGCAACGATATTGGCAAAAAGGCTCTGGGCCGTTAGCCCGGGATCAATATAATAATCACAAATTAGTGGAGCAGAAAATGAGTGACAAGCCGTTAGTCGGTATTCTGATGGGAAGCGACAACGACTATGAAGTGATGGTGGAGGCCGCGCTGGCTCTCAAGAGCTTTGGCGTGCCCTTTGAGATGATGGTTTCGAGTGCCCACCGGACCCCGGAGCGGACCGCCACCTACGTTCGTTCAGCCCGGGGGCGGGGCATTAAGGTGCTGATCGCCGGCGCCGGGGCGGCAGCGCATCTGGCCGGGGTGATGGCAGCCGAGACGACCCTGCCGGTGCTAGCCGTTCCTATTGACTCGACCGCCCTGCAGGGGCTCGATGCCCTGTTGGCCATGGTGCAGATGCCGGCCGGCATCCCGGTGGCGACCATGGCCATCGGTAAGGCCGGCGCCCGCAATGCCGGGCTGTTTGCCGTCCAGATTCTGTCCGTTGCGGACGAAAGCCTGGCTCAGCGTTTGGCCGATTACAAAGTGCAGCTGGTCGCCGGGGTTGAGGTCAAGGCCAAGGCTCTGGCCGAGCGCATGGTCAAAGACGGTATTTAGCTGTCAATTCAGATGGTTAGACGCTCTTCATGAGTGGGGTGCCGGTGGGTTTGGCGGGGTGATTTCCCTTGACACACGAAGACCCTCTGTATTAGCTTTTAAAGGATTGGCATAGGTTTTTATGCCAGTTATGGTAGTTCACCCCGAGGTCCTTGCGGTCCTTTCGCTGTTTGCTTCTGCGCCTTTGCGCGCCTGGTTTCTGTGGATAGCCGACCAGTGCGTGTTTTAATGTTGCCAAGGGCTTTTGTCTCAGGAGAATATAATCTTGCGCGCAAAAAAAAATCCAATTGATGCACTCTGGGATTTTTTCTGTTCCCTCAAACTGACGATTGTTACCCTGATTCTGCTGGCGGTCACGTCGATCATCGGGACAGTCATCCAGCAGAACCGCTCTCCCGAAGAGTATCTGCAGGAGTACAGCGAGAGCACCTATCGGTTGCTCGACTCCCTGCAGTTCTTCGACATGTACCATTCCTGGTGGTTTCTCGCCCTGCTCGGGGTTTTTTCCCTGAATCTGATTGCCTGTTCGCTCAATCGCTTTCCCCGGGTCTGGAAAGCCGCCACCGTGCCGGTCCTGATTGCCGATGATTCCCTGTTTCAGACCTTTTCCAACGTCGATGAGCACCTGGTTTCGAGTTCTGTCAACGATGTGGAAACTCGAATGGCCGCCTTTTTACAGAAGCATTTCGCTAGCCCGGTGGTCACCGAAAAAGATGGGGTCATTCATCTCTTTTCACAAAAAATGCCCTATGCCCGTTTCGGCGTCTATGTCACGCACATGTCGATCCTGATCATTTTCGTCGGCGCCATCATTGGCAGTCTCTGGGGTTATAAGGCCTATGTCAATATCGTGGAGGGCTCTGCCGAAAGCCGGGTCTGGCCCCGCGGCAGCAATGCTCCCATCGATCTGGGCTTCTCCGTGCGCTGCGACGAGTTCTCAGTCTCCTATTATGAAGGGTCCAACCGTCCCAAGGAATTCAAAAGCCTGTTGACGGTGATCGACGGCGGCCAGGTTATTACCGAACGGCGCCCGGTTATCGTCAATGATCCGCTGTCGTACAAGGGGATCACTTTCTACCAGTCCAGTTACGGTACCACCGGCGATGCCGTGCTGAAAATCAAGGCGACCGTAAAGTCCACCGGGAAAACGGTCGACCTCTCGGTTCGCCAAGGACAGCGATCGCCGTTGCCGGGCGGGGCCAGTGTGCGGGTGATCGACTTTGCCCAGTCTTATCAGAATTTTGGCCCGGGCGCCCGCCTTGAGGTGGTGGCTGCCGACGGGAAGCGAAGCTCGTTCCTGGTGCTGAAGGCGTTTCCCGGATTTGATGCTCAGCGCAACACTGAATACAGTTTTTCGCTGCTGGATTTTCAGCAGCGCTACTATACTGGGCTGCAGGTGGCCAAGGATCCCGGCGTTTGGGTGGTCTGGCTCGGTTGTTCTATGATGGTAATTGGCTCGATGGTTGCTTTCTTCCTTTCCCATCGGCGCATCTGGGTGACCATCCAGCCGGTTGGCAAAAAGGTCGGTGTCAAGATCGGCGGCGCGGCTCATCGCAACCAGCCCGGTTTCGAACTCTTTTTTGACGAACTCAAGAAGAAGCTAAAGACTGAACTCGCTTCCTGAACCCGAAGGGGTTTTGATGGAGGAATAAAATGACCAGTTCCCTGTGTTTTAATCTGACCACCGGGGCTTACTTTGCCTCAATGGTCCTGTTTGTGGTGTATTTGGCTTCGCGGATCAATGGGGTGGCCCTGTTGGCCAACCTGCTCGCTTACGCGGGTTTGGCGGTTCATACCGCCGCCATCGGTCTGCGTTGGTATGAGTCTTACCAGGCTCCTGGCGGCATCGGCCATGCCCCGATGTCCAACCTGTATGAATCGGTGGTCTTTTTTGCCTGGACCATCATTCTGATCTATCTGATCATTGATCTCAAATATCGCCAGCGTGCGGTCGGGGCATTTGTTGTCCCCTTCGCTTTTATCGCCATGATCTGGGCTCAGTTGCGCCTTAATGACTCGATTGAACCGCTGGTGCCCGCCCTGCAGAGCAACTGGCTGACTTATCACGTCATTACCTGTTTTCTCGGGTATGCGGCCTTTGCCGTGGCCTGCGGTGTGTCCATCATGTACCTGATCAAGATCGGCAAAGAAGAAAGGACGCCCGAAGATACACCGATCGGCGGCGTTCTTTCATTGTTCCCCAGTACCAAAATCCTGGACGATATTAACTACAAAGCCATTATGATCGGCTTCCCGCTGCTGTCTTTGGGAATTATCACCGGCGCGGCCTGGGCTAACTACGCCTGGGGGACCTACTGGAGCTGGGACCCCAAGGAAACCTGGAGCCTGATCGTCTGGTTTATTTACGCGGCGTTCTTGCATGCCCGTTTCACCCGCGGGTGGGTTGGACGAAAAGCGGCCTGGCTGTCGATCATCGGTTTCGCCGCCACCATTTTCTGCTATCTCGGGGTCAATCTGGTTCTTTCCGGGCTCCATTCTTACGGAGGGTAGTTTCCGGTACGCCAGTTCATTGAGTTATGCTAAAAAATCTGTTTGCCTGCCGGCCGTTGATGGTCCGGCAGGCAGGCGAAGTCAGCGGTAGGGGGGGTGGGATTGTTGGAATTATGAAACCTGCCATTTCTGTATTATCCGGTATTATCGCCCTTCTGTTTATCATTGCTCCTGTTTCTTCAATCCGTGCCGCTGATTCCTGTGTCAC
>JAQYWA010000546.1 GCA_030145265.1 Desulfuromonas sp.
GCGACACCGATTGAATTGTCGATTGACGGCCGGAAAATCGGGCAGGTCATGGAGAACCTTCTCAGCAATGCGGTGAAGTTTTCACCGGACGGGGGCCTTATCCGGATCAAAGGGGAAGTTATTGACGATGTCTTTCGGGTTTATGTGGAAGACACCGGGATCGGAATGTCGACGGAGCAGGTCGAGAAGGTTTTTGATAAATTCTACAGGGCCGATGCCTCCAATACCGCGGCTCAGGGGCTCGGTCTGGGGATGTCGATTGCCAGGAATATCATTGAGGCCCACGGCGGAAGCATCTGGGTTGTCAGTGCCCTTAATAATGGAACCTCGGTATATTTTTCTTTGCCGATGGGTTAATGTTTGACCTGATGTACCTACTCATAGCTGAATCCTCTTGAGGCATGGCATCCCTTAAGCGGGTCAAGACCAAAGCCCTCGCCCGGCCCGAGAGCCTGGTTCACTTCCTCATGAGTGGCCGCTAAGAAAACGAACCAAAAAATTTCGTCACAAAACCACATCGAACTATTTCCGCTTTCGGCGGATCGTCATCCCCCCCCAAACCCTCCTGCCTTAAAACTTGAAAACACGATCTTTTCCATGTTAGTTTGTGGGCTTGCCTGTTGTTCCAACATCCCTGAAAGAGGTTGTAAATATGAAAATATCCCGCCTTGAGGTCGAGCACGTCGCCCGTCTGGCCCGGCTGGCCCTGAAGGACGACGAACTGGAGGCCCTGACCGGCCAGATGGACGCCATTCTCGGCTACGTCGAGCAACTTAACGAACTGAACACCGACGGCATTCTCCCCACGGCCCACGCCGTTCCCATGGAAAACGCCTTCCGCCCGGACCAGGTCAAGCCGTCGATCGGTGCCGACAAGGCCCTGCAGAACGCCCCCGACGCTGACAACAGCTGTTTCCGGGTGCCCAAAATCATAGAATAAAACGGCCAGGGACGCAGCCGCGTCCGGCCTGAACATAACTGGAGTTACCGCATGCAACTGACGGATCTCACCATTCACGCGCTGCACGACAAACTGATCCGGCGCGAACTGTCTTCGGTGGACCTCACCGAAGCATTTCTGGCCCGCATCGAGTCGAGTGACGACAAAATCAACGCCTTCATCACAGTTTCCCGCGAGCAGGCTCTGAAGGCGGCGGTCGCGGCTGACAAGCTGCTGGCCAAAGACTGCGGCGAGCGCAAGTTCGGCTTGCTGACCGGCATCCCGCTGGCCCTGAAAGACATCTTCGTCACCGAGGGCATCCGTACCACCTGCGCCTCGAAAATTCTCGACAACTTCATTCCCCCTTACGACGGCACTGCGGTGCGCAAACTCAAGGAGCAGGGGGCGGTGATCCTCGGCAAGCTCAACATGGACGAATTCGCCATGGGCAGCTCCAACGAGAACAGCGCTTACGGCCCGGTGC
>JAQYWA010000108.1 GCA_030145265.1 Desulfuromonas sp.
CCCATGCACGTACTCAATGCCGGCCTGATCGGCGCCGACATCTGCACCATCCCGACCTCGGTCATCAGCCAGTTGGCCAAGCATCCGCTCACCGATGTGGGGATTGCCAAGTTCATGGCGGATTGGGAAAAGACCAATAAGTAGCTGTTGCGCCCAGATCTTTCTGGGTAAACTTTAATAAAAAATCTGGCCTGTTCGACCTTCTCCTGTTAGTATTAAGAGGCTGGTCTAACAGGCCTTTTTGTGTTGCTGGGAGGGGCGGTGTGGTCTGGGTGGATAAAAACAGTAGTTTTTTATTTAAGATAAAAATATTTGGTAAGACCACTTGACATTTGCTGTGGGCAGGAGTAGTTTTGGCTATATGTATACGGTATTTGCTTTAATTGATTGTATGGTTTGGTAAATGGTCGGGCCAAGTGTCCACTTTGGGCTGACCATGTTGGATTGTTATTCTGAGTGAATATATCGCAGGTGAAAACTGCCTGGATTGCATGGTTTTGTGGGTAGGTTGGAACGGTTTTGCTCAACAACCGGGATGGGTATAATTCCAGATACCAGAAGAGGAAAGCATGAACATTCACGAGTACCAGGCCAAGGAAATCCTGAGCGCGTACGACATTCCTGTTCCCCGTGGGATGGTGGCCCTGACCGCCGACCAGGCTGAGCGGGCCGCCAAGATGATGGGCGGACATTGCGTGGTCAAGGCGCAGATCTACGCCGGCGGCCGCGGCAAGGCCGGCGGCGTACAGTTGGTGCATCATCCGGAGCATGCCCATGAAGTGGCCAAGGACCTGTTCGGCAGGCGTCTGGTGACCCCGCAGACCGGTCCACAGGGGCTCAAGGTGCGGCGAATCCTGGTCGAGGAGACGGTCGGCATTGCCCGCGAATTCTACCTGTCGATTACCCTTGATCGCGAAACCTCGCGCTATTGCCTGATCGCTTCGGCTGAAGGCGGCGTTAATATCGAGGAGACCGCGGCCAAGACCCCGGAAAAGATCCTGCGCCAGAGTATTGACCCCTACACCGGTCTGCGTTCCTATCAGGCCCGCCGGATCGCCCTCGGGCTCGGGCTCACGGGGAGTCTGTGCGAAGACTGCGTGCAGCTGATCCTTAACCTCTACCGGATGCTCCTTGAAAAAGACTGTTCGCTGGTCGAGATCAACCCGCTGGTGGTGACCAAGGCCGGCTGGCTGCTGGCTATGGACGCCAAGGTTAACTTTGACGACAATGCTCTGTTCCGTCACTGGGAATATCACGACCTGCAGGATTATTCGCAACTCGACCCGCTGGAAATCAATGCCGGCAAGTTCGATCTCTCATACATCAAGCTGAACGGCAACATCGGCTGCATGGTCAACGGTGCCGGGCTGGCCATGGCCACCCTCGACGTGCTCAGTGAAAACGGCGGCGAACCGGCCAACTTTCTGGACGTTGGTGGCGGGGCGACCCGTGAGAAGGTGGCCGAGGCGTTCAAGATCATTCTCCAGGACCGCGATGTGCGCGGCGTCTTCGTCAACATCTTTGGCGGTATCATGCGCTGCGACGTCATCGCCCAGGGGATCATCGAGGCGGCTTCCGAGGTTCACTGTACCCTGCCGATCGTGGTTCGGATGGATGGCTCCCAGGTCGAAGAAGGTAAGCAGCTGCTGCTCGAATCGGGGCTCAACGTCCAGTGTGTCGACTTCCTCGGCGACGGCGCCGCCGCCATTGTCAAGATGGTTGCCGAAGCCGCCGTATAACCGTATCTGCAACGGTCTTCATGGAGAATTAATACATGTCCATACTGATCAATAAAGAGAGTCGCATCGTCGTTCAGGGGATTACCGGCAAGACCGGGCTGTTCCATGCCCGTCAGTGTCGGGAGTACGGCACCAACATCGTCGCCGGGGTGACCCCGGGTAAGGGCGGCATTCACGTCGACGGCATCCCGGTCTTCGACTCGATGGAGGAGGCGCTGCGCATCACCAATGCCAACGTGTCGATGATTTTCGTGCCGCCGCCGGGGGCTGCCGACGCCATTCTGGAATCGGTCGAAGCAGGCATCGAGTTGGCGGTCTGCATCACCGAGGGCGTGCCGGTTCGCGATATGGTTATGGCCAAGCGCATCGTCGAGCAGAGCAAGACCCGGCTGATCGGTCCCAACTGCCCTGGCTTGATCACACCCGGAGAGTGTAAGGTCGGCATCATGCCCGGCTATATCCATAAACCGGGAAAGGTCGGCGTCGTCTCCCGCAGCGGTACCCTCACCTATGAGGCGGTCAAGCAGTTGTCCGACGCCGGCCTCGGCCAGTCGACCTGTGTCGGCATCGGCGGCGACCCGATCATCGGTATGAAGTTCATCGATGTCATCAAGATGTTCAACGACGATCCCGACACCGAGGCGGTCTTCATGATCGGCGAAATCGGCGGCGGCGCCGAGGAGGAAGCGGCCGAGTGGATCCGGGACAACATGAAAAAGCCGGTCGCCGCGTTCATCGCCGGGGTGACCGCCCCTCCCGGCAAACGCATGGGGCACGCCGGGGCGATCGTCACCGGCGGCAAGGGGAAGGCCGAAGACAAGATCCAATGCCTGCAGGACTGCGGCGTGGTGGTCTCTTCAAGCCCGACCCGCATGGGCGAAGCGATGCTCGAAGCGCTGAAGAGCAAGTAGGTTTTTAACATCGAATCAGGCCGCAAAAGGCCCGGCTATTGCCGGGCCTTTTTACGTTGCGGTCGGTCGTGTTTATACTTATATGGTAAGCTCAGCTGGCGCTCGGTGTGGGCGCGGCCAAGGCGCAAACCCCTGTGGCAGGGGGCGCGATAAGGGTTTTTGTATTTTTCAGGGATTTTTGGCCGCCGGCTTAAGGTTGACTTTGGTGGCTGCCTGAACGTATCATAATAATTGGTAATTTCAATTTGCAGCTAAACTTGACCAAGAGATTCATTATGTCTATTTTGCCCATCAAGCACTACCCCGATCCGGTGCTCAAGCAGATTGCCGAACCGGTTGCGACCATCGATGCAGAATTTCGCAAGCTGGCAGCTGACATGGCTGATACCATGTATGCTGCCCCGGGGATCGGCTTGGCCGCTCCCCAGGTCGGGGTCTCCAAGCGCATGGCGGTGATCGACTGCGCCCCTTCCGGTGAGCCGCCCCAGCTCTTTACCCTGATCAATCCCGAAATCATCGACCGGGAAGGGGACTCCTGCGAAGAGGAGGGCTGTCTTTCCGTCCCGGCCTACTACGCCAAGGTGGATCGCAGCGCCAGAATCAGGGTCCGCTATCTCGATCTCGATGGGCAGACCGTGGAGTGCGACGCCGACGGCCTGCTCGCCATCTGCATCCAGCACGAACTCGACCACCTCGACGGCATCCTGTTCGTCGACCACCTCTCCCCGCTCAAAAAGGGGATTTTTCGTAAAAAATACAAAAAAATGATGGAACAGCAACGGGAGCAGATGTGATCAAGCCTCAGGATATCCGAACCATTTTCATGGGGACCCCGGAGTTTGCCCTGTCAACTATGCAGGGTCTGATCGACTTCGGCCTCAACCTCTGTGGCGTTTATACCCAGCCGGACCGGCCCAAGGGGCGCGGCAACAAGATGGCGCCGCCGCCGGTCAAGGAGCTGGCCCTCAAATATGACATCCCGGTTTACCAGCCCCTCAAGCTGCGCGACCCGGCGGTCGTTGAAGAGTTGCGGCAACTGGCACCCGACTTGATCGTGGTGGTGGCCTTCGGGCAGATCCTGCCCAAGGGTGTGCTGGAGATTCCCCAGTACGGCTGCATCAATGTGCATGCCTCGCTCCTGCCCCGTTATCGCGGCGCGGCACCGATCAATAAGGCGATCATCGACGGCGAGAGCGAGACCGGGGTGACCACCATGTATATGGATGTCGGTCTCGATACCGGCGACATGCTGATCAAACGCACCACCCCCATCGGCGCGTTGGAGACCGCCGGTGCGGTGCACGATCGTCTGGCCCTGCTCGGGCGCGAAGCGATGGAAGAAACCCTGCGGCAGCTCTGCGCCGGCACCCTGGTAGCGCAGAAGCAGGACGACGCCCTCACCAACTACGCACCGATGATGAAAAAGGAGGACGGCCGTATCGACTGGCAACGCAGTGCCCGGGAGATCCACAACCAGGTGCGCGGGCTCGATCCCTGGCCGGGGGCGTACACGACCCTGCAGGACGAGGTGCTGAAGATTTCCCGGACCGAGCCCGAGGCGGGGGATGGGATTCCCGGTTCGGTGGTCTCCGCTGCCGCCGATGGCGTTCGTGTCGCCTGCGGTAAAGGCGTACTGCGGATCGGCGAACTGCAGCTGCCGGGAAAAAAGCGTCTGGCTGCCGCCGATTTTCTGCGTGGCAGCCAGCTTACCCCGGGGACCCTGCTCGGGTAAGCTGCTGGCGGCAGCCCGGATTTATGACGGTGCCCCTTGATTTCACCCGGCGCCGTCATTATATTTATGGATCTGAGGCCCTGTCGCTTAGCGGCAGTTGCTGTAAATGATAAAAGAAATTTGAGAGGTGATGACTGTATGAATACCCTGCGTACTGTTTTTCTGATGACCCTGCTGACGCTGGTGCTGGTCGGCGCCGGCGGCGCCCTTGGCGGCCAGGGGGGCGCCCTGTTTGCCCTGATCATGGCCGGGGTGATGAACCTGGGCTCCTACTGGTTTTCCGACAAAGTCGTGATCAAAATGTATCGCGGCACCGAAGTGACCAGCGGCCTACTGTTCGAGGTGGTTCACGAAATCTGTCAGCGCAACAATCTGCCGATGCCCAAGGTCTACACTCTGCCTCAGCCGACACCCAACGCCTTCGCCACCGGGCGCAATCCGCAGCACGCGGCTGTGGCGGCCACCGAGGGGATTCTGCAGATTCTCTCCCGCGAAGAGCTGATGGGGGTGATGGCCCACGAGATGAGCCATGTCAAGCATCGCGATATCCTCATCGGCTCGATTGCCGCGACCATCGCCGGGGCGATTTCCTATATGGCGCACTTTGCCCAGTGGTCGATGATTTTTGGCGGTAGCGACGAGGACGACAACCCGGTGGCGATGATCCTGATGATGATCCTGGCGCCGATTGCGGCGATGCTGGTGCAGATGGCGGTTTCCCGCTCTCGTGAATACGAGGCCGACAAGGGCGGAGCCAGGATGTGCGGCAACCCTCACTACCTGGCCAATGCCCTGCTCAAGCTCGAGGCGGCCAACACCCAGCATCCGATGCCGAAGGTCAATGAAGCCACCGCCCACATGTTCATCGTCAGTCCGCTGCGCGGTGCCGGACTGAAATCGCTCTTTTCCACCCACCCCCCGGTCGAAGAGCGGGTGCGGCGGCTGCAAAATATGACGATCGTTTGATCCAGAGCATTCATAAACCATCCTGCCGACCAGGGGCGTGCTTAGCGCGCCCCTGGTTTTTTCCGTCGAAAGGTTGACTCTTTGTCTACTGCCAATCCGCGCCAGCTGGCGTTTTCCATTCTCTGTCGGGTCGATGAAGGGGCCTATGCCGATCTCACCCTCGATGCCGAACTCACCAAGGCGGGTCGAATCGATCCCCGGGACCGGGGTCTGGTCACCGAACTGGTTTACGGGGTGTTGCGTCAGCGGGGGCGACTCGATTTTGCCCTGTCCCAGTTCTGCAGCAAGCCGTTGGCCAAGGTCGAGCCGCGGGTTCTGACCCTGTTACGGCTCGGTGCTTACCAGTTGCTGATGCTCGATCGGGTGCCGGCCCCGGCCGCGGTGCACGAAACCGTCGAGCTGGCCCGGAAGGAAAACCTTGAGCGGGTCACCGGCTTCATCAACGGCATCCTGCGTTCGCTGATTCGTCAGCAACAGGAGATTGTCTGGCCCGATCCGGCAGACGCCGTTCCTTACTTGGAAAAGCTGATGGCGTTTCCCCACTGGCTGGCCAAGTCCTGGGTGCAGCAGTTCGGGACGCAGGAGGCGGTGGTGCTCGCCGAATCCCTGTTGCAGTCGGCGCCGTTTACAGTGCGGGTCAATACCCTGAAAATCACTCGTGAGGCTTTTCGCGAGGCGTTGGAGCAGAACGGTTTCGAGGCCCGGCCGACCCATTATGCCCCCGAGGGGGTGGTGATCACCGCTCGGGGCGGCGGCGCCATCCCCGGCGATGCCGATGGCTGGTACCAGGTGCAGGACGAGGCGAGTATGCTGATCGCCCACCTGCTCGGCCCTCGGCCGCAGGAGCGGATTCTTGACGCCTGTTCTGCCCCCGGCGGCAAGACCACCCATGTTTGCGCTTTGGGTGAGAATGCCGTAGACCTGCTGGCCCTCGACCTGCATCCGCAACGGGCCCGGCTGGTGGAGAGCGGCGCCCGCCGGCTGGGCTGCCAGGGAATCGAAACCCGGGTCTGGGATCTGACCCGCACCCCGGACTTCCTGCCGCCGCAGAGCTTCGACCGGGTCTTGGTCGATGCTCCCTGCAGCGGCCTCGGGGTGCTGCGGCGCAACCCGGAGATCCGCTGGCGGCGGACCGCTAAGGACCTGACCGTGATGGCCGATCAGCAACGGGCGATTCTTGCCAACACGGCCCCTTTGGTCAAACCCGGCGGTCGACTGCTCTACTCTCTATGCACATTGGCCGCCGAGGAGACCACCGGGGTGGTCCAGTCGTTTCTGGCTGACCATCCCGAGTTCGAGCAGGAAGACCTGCGCGGGCTGGCGCCGGCACATTGGCAGGAGCTGTTCGGCGATGACGGATGCCTGCACACCTGGCCCCATCGCCATGCCGGGATGGACGCTTTTTTCGCCACGGCCTTCCGCCGGCGCAAGGGGTGAGCCGGGATAATTTCCTTTAGCACCGGCGGCAAATCTGCTACAAAGAAGGTCAGTTATTGCCTTTTTTGTTATAATTAATTCACTGAGGCTGAAGGACTATTCGATAGTCCATTCTGCAAGCAGGGTCGGTCATGTCCGGTATCCCTTCAGTCTGCCAGCCTGAACAATTATCGTCTTTTTCGCATTGGAGATACGAGCATGGTGAAAATAGCACCTTCCATTCTGTCGGCGGATTTTGCCCGTCTGGGGGATGAAATCCGGGCCATCGAGGCCGGTGGCGCCGATTACGTGCATATCGA